>NZ_JARAML010000010.1:0-133675 GCF_028807375.1 Marinovum sp. PR37
CGCCATCGCCCACCGAAAAGCCCGATCAAATACGCAACTGTAGTACTAGTGTCGAACAGGCCGGCGGGTGATCCCCCGCCCGGGCTTTCCTCTTGCCGAAAATACCGCGGGGAGCGCGAGGGGCTGGCCCCTCGCTCCGACGCCGGCCGCGCCGCTTATCCGCCGTGTTCCGCCAGTCCGGCGGCCACGACCTCCCGCCGCGGATCGTTGGCAGCCAGCCCTTCCAGCAGCCCCTCGGCCGCCTGATAGGCCTGCAAGGCCCGCGCCTGCTCGCCTAGAACGCCATAGGCGCGGCCAAGTTGCAGCCAGCCGTCGAGATCGTCGGGTTCGTCCTCCAGCCGCTCGGCCAGACGGTTGACCATCGAGCGGATGAAATCGCCGCGTTCTTCTGCGGTCATGGCCTGGGCCGCCTCCACGTCCTCGGCGCTGGGGCCGCGGGTCACCACGAAATCGTCGAGCGCCACGGGTGCCGCGCCGGTCTCGCTGCCGAGGCGGTTGATCTGGCGCAGAAAGACCTCCATCCAGGGCTGCGCCTCGTCTGCCTGCCGCAACCGCAGCACCAGCAGCTCGCGGGCCTCGCCCGAGCGGCCTTCCTGCTCCAGCCATTGCGCCTTGTAGTAGCTCGCAGCCGGGTTCAGCACATCCATGTCCAGCGCCCGGTCGATCGCTGCTCCGGCCTGGGCGGTGATGATGCCGTCATTGGCGGCGATCAGCGCCTCGGCCCATTGCGTCAGATGGCCGGAATGGGCGTCCTCGCGGTCGACGATCCGGCCCAGCGCCTCGGCGGCGGCGTCGAATCGGCCCATCCTCATGTAGGTCTGGGCCAGAAGCTCCCAGCCCTCGGTCGGCCCGCCATTCTCGTCGCTCGTCAGCCGCTCACGCAGCCGTTCGGTCAGCTCCACGATCTCGCGAGTGTCGGCGCGCTCCTCGGCGCGTTCGGCAAACGGCAGGCTCTCGGCCCCCGGCGCGCCGGTCATCACATAGACCCCGCCGGCCAGCAGCGGCACCAGAACCGCCAGCGCCATCAGCATCGCCGCGCCGCCGGTTCGTGCCGGTCCGCGCCCCTTCAGGCGACCGACCGCCAGCATCCGGCGCTTGATCTCGAGCTGCGCGGCCTCGGCCTCGGCCGGTGAAATCAGCCCACGGGCGCGTTCGGCGTCGATCTCCTTGAGCTGATCGACAAAGATCGCCAGCGCGCCCTCGCGGTGATCCACCGCAGCGCCATCGCGGCGCCAGAGCGGCAGCAGGATCATCAGAACGGCCAGAAGCGCCATCGCCGCGGCGGGTATCCAGAATGTCATCACTCAGTCGTCTTTCCTGCTCTGATCGCCGTCATAGCGCGCCATCAACTCGGCCACGCGCGCCTCGTCCTCGGCGTTGAGCGCCTCGGCACCGGCGCGCATGCTGCGTCGCCGCAGCGCCGCCCCGGCCGCCACGCTGCCCAGCCCCAGAAGCACGAAGGGCGCCAGCCAGAGCGCATAGGTCGACGGCTTGAAAGGCGGTTTGAACAGCACGTAATCGCCGTAGCGGTCGACCAGGTACTGCCGCACCTCGTCATCGCTGTCGCCGGCCACCAGCCGTTCGCGGATCAGCAGCCGCAGGTCGCGCGCCACCCCGGCGTTCGAACTGTCGATCGGTTCGTTCTGACACACCACGCAGCGGATATCCTTGGAGATTTCCCGCGCCCGCGCCTCGAGCGCCGGGTCGTCGAGGATCTCATCCGGCTCGACCGCCGCCGCCATTCCGGCCAGCGCGATCAGCAGCGCGGCAAGCAACCCCCTCACGACGCCGCCCTTTCCCGCGTCGCGGCCAGCGCGCGGCGCAGATCGTCCTGCGCCTGCTCGGTGACAATCGGTCCGACATAGCGCCAGATCACGGTGCCGGTGCCGTCGATCAGAAAGCTCTCGGGCACGCCGGAGATGCCCCATTCCAGCCCGGAACGGCCGCTCTCATCCGATCCGATGCGCAGATAGGGATTGCCCAACTCTTCAAGCCATGCCTTCGCATCCTCGGGCTTGTCCTTGTAATTGATGCCAAAAAGCGGAAAGCCCTCCTGCGCAGCCAGGCGTGTCAGCACCTTGTGCTCGGCCCGGCAGGGCACGCACCAGGAGGCAAAGACATTGACCAGCACCGGTTCGCCCGCCGCCAGATCGCCGCTGGCCAGCCCCGGCACATCGACCCCGGCGATCGGCGCCAGGTCAAACACCGGCACCGGTTTCGAGATCAGCACCGAGGGAATGGCGTTGGGGTCGCGCTCGGGGTTCAGCCCCCAGACAAAGAAGCCACCGATCACCAGAACCACCGCGATGGGCAGCAGGACAAGGATACGTTGCATGTCGTTTACTCCGCAGGTTGCGCCATCTCGGGCGCCTTGGCCCGGCGTGGCGCGCCGACGCGCAGCCGCCGGTCGCTGAGCGAAAGCGCGCCACCGAGGACCAGCATGAAAGAGCCGAGCCAGATGAAATTCACCAGCGGCTCGTACAGCACCCGAAGCGTCCAGGCCTCGCCCGCGGTCTGCGAGGCCGGCTCGGCGATCGAGGCATAGAGGTCGCCGGCCAGCGAATGGCGAATGGCGCTCTCGGTGGTCTGGCTGCGCGCCACCGGGTAGTTGCGCCGCTCGGGATAGAGGTTTTGCAGGAATTCACCATCGCGGCTTACCACCAGGGTGGCGCGAAAGGCGGTGTAATTCGGCCCGGGCACCTCTTCGACGCCCTCGAGGCGCAGGTCAAAGCCCGCCACCTGAACCTCTGTACCCGGTTCGGCAAAGACGATCAGGTCTTCCTTCCAGGCCGAGGAGCCGACAAAGCCGAAGATGCAGACCGCCAACCCGAGATGCGCCAGCGTCATGCCATGGCTGGCGCGTGGCAGATTGCGGGCGCGCCGCAGGCTTTCGGAAAACGGCGCGCGGAACAGCTTGATCCGCGACGCCCATTCCTGCGCCGTCGCCACAAAGAGCCAGATGCCGAGGCCGAAGGCCAGCACGGCCAGCACCGGCCCCTCGGTCACCAGATACCAGAGCACCAAGGCCGCGACCGCCGCCAGCGCCAGCGCCAGCCAGAGCCGTTGCAGCACGCCCTTCAGGTCGGCCCGCTTCCAGGTCAGGAACGGCCCCAGCCCCATCACGAACACCAGCGGCAGCATGATCGGCACGAAGGAGGCATTGTAGAACGGCGGGCCAACCGAGATCTTGTCGCCGGTGATCGCCTCGAGAAACAGCGGATAGAGCGTTCCGAAGAGCACCGTGCCGGTGGCCACCGCCAGCAGCAGGTTGTTGATCAAAAGACCGCCCTCGCGGCTGACCGGCGCAAACAGCCCGCCGCCCTCCATCGCCGGTGCGCGCACCGCATAGAGGGTCAGAGAACCGCCGATCGAGATGCCCAGCAGCCCGAGGATATAGATCCCGCGCTCGGGATCGACGGCAAAGGCGTGCACGCTTGTCAGCAGCCCCGAGCGGACGATGAAGGTGCCCAGCAGCGACAACGAAAAGGTGAGGATTGCCAGAAGGATGGTCCAGGACTTGAAGGCGCCGCGTTTCTCGGTGACGATGGCGGAATGCAACAGCGCGGTGCCCAGCAGCCAGGGCATGAACGAGACGTTCTCGACCGGATCCCAGAACCACCAGCCACCCCAGCCAAGCTCGTAATAGGCCCACCAGGAGCCGAGCGCGATGCCGGCGGTAAGCGACATCCAGGCCGCCAGCGTCCAGGGCCGCACCCAGCGCGCCCAGGCGGCATCGACCCGGCCTTCGATCAGCGCGGCGACGGCAAAGCTGAAGACGATGGAAAAGCCCACGTAGCCGACGTAGAGCAGCGGCGGATGCATCGCGAGGCCGATGTCCTGCAACAGCGGATTGAGGTCATTGCCGTCGACCGGCGGCGGCAACATGCGCTCGAAAGGGTTCGAGGTGAAGAGCATGAAGGTCAGGAAGCCGACCGAAATCCAGGCCTGCACCGACAGTGTTCGCGCCCGCAGGGCATGGGGAATATTGGTGCCAAAGACCGCCACCCCCGCGCCGAACAGCGCCAGGATCAGCGTCCAGAGCAGCAGCGAACCCTCGTGGCTGCCCCAGGTGGCGGCCACCTTGAACAACATGGGTTTCAGCGAGTTGGAATTCTCGACCACGTTGCGCACGGTGAAATCGCTGACCACGAAGGCCCACATCAGCGCCCCGAAGGCCAGGGCGAGAAACACCAGTTGCCCCAGCGCTGTCGATTGCGCCGAGCGCATCCACACCAGGTTGCCGCGGGCCGCACCTGCCATCGGCACCACCGATTGCACCACCGCCAGCGCGAGCGCCAGGGCCAGGCCGAATTGTCCGAGTTCCGGGATCATGGCACCACTCCCCATGGGCTGTCAGATCATTGCGACAGTCCTAGCCGCTGAGAGGTGAAAATTTAAGTCACCATTTCGTTGTTTTACGTATCATTTGGTCGCAGCCCGGGCGTCGCGGCCAAAAGTTTCCGCCGCGGGCCATTGCCTCTGGCGCCGCAATGAGGTCACTTCCGGTGACCTCCCAAAGCCGCAGGATCGCCCATGTCCCTTCGCATCTTCATCAACGGGTTCGGCCGCATCGGCCGCACCATCACCCGCATGATCCTGACCGATCACCCCGATATCGAGATCGTTGGAATCAACGACATCGCGCCGCTCGAGACCTGCGCCTATCTGTTCGGCTACGACAGCGTCTTCGGCCCCTTCCCCGGCGGTGCCGAGGGCCGCGACGGCACGCTGCATGCGGCCGGCCGCGCCCTGCCGATGACCCATGCGCCGGATATCTCGGCGCTGGACCTCACGGGCGTGGACATCGTGATGGAGTGCACCGGCAAGGCCCAGACCCGCGAGGTGGCGCTGCGTGGCCGCACCGCCGGGGCGCGCCGCATCCTGATCTCGGGGCCCTCACCGGCGACCGACGATACCATCGTGCTTGGCGCCAACACCGAGCTGTTGGGCGATCAGATTGTGATCTCCAACGCCTCCTGCACCACCAATGCGCTGGCACCGCTGCTGCGCCTGCTCGACGAGGCGGCGGGGGTGGAGAGCGGCCACATGACGACAGTGCATTGCTACACCGGTTCGCAGCCCACCGTCGATGCGCCGCGCGGCGATCTGGTGCGCTCGCGCGCGGCGGCGCTGTCGATGGTGCCCACCACCACCTCGGCCGGCCGGCTGATCGGCGTGGTGCTGCCGCATCTGGCCGGCCGGATCGAGGCCCGCGCCATCCGGGTGCCCACCGCCAGCGTCTCGGCCATCGACCTCACCGTGCAGACCCGCGCGGCGATCACGGCCGAGCGGCTGAACGGGCTGATCCGCGCCGCCGATCCCGCGCTCTTCGGCTATACCGACCTGCCGCTTGTCTCGACCGACCTGCGCGGCCGGCCGGAATCGCTGGTGGTGGCGGGCCGCGAAACCTCTGTTTCGCTAGGCGGCGTGCTGCGGATCTTCGGCTGGTATGACAACGAATGGGGCTTTTCGGCGCGGATGCTCGATATGGCACGCCGGATGGCCTGACGTGGCATGGGCCGGACGGCTGCGGGCGCCACGGGGTCGTTCGGCCGGATTGCGCTGCCCAGATCTGCCAGGGTGAAGATCAGTTCGAAAGCAGCATGGCAACCCGCTCGGGCACGTCCTTCAACATACACTCGCGCGACAACCCCGCGCGCCCGCGAAACATGTAGCCCTGCCTGATGTCAAAGAGCAGGGCCGCCCGTTCCCGGGCGGGAAAGGTTGCCGGCAAGGTGCCCTTGTCGATCTCTCGTTCAAAGCGGGCCGTCAATCTGCGTTCGGTGTCGGCAATGGCATCCTCGACACGTTCGGCCACCCCGTCCACCTGGCCGACAGAGGCCACGACGCTGGACGCGAGAAAACACCCCTTTGCCCCGCTTTCATGCTCGGTCGCCGACCGGATCACCTCGACCAGAAAGCCATGCAGCGCCGGCTCGATGTTCTCTTCGCCCTCCAGGACGACAAGCGGCGTGCAGGCATCGGCCGAGCAATAGTGATCGATCGTTTTCAGGTAGAGCCCACATTTGTCGCCGAAGGCGGCATAGAGGCTCGGCCCCGTGATCCCCATCGCGCCGGTCAGGTCGCGCATCGACGCCCCATCGTAGCCCTTCTCCCAGAACACGGCCATCGCTTGCAGCAAGGCCGTGTCATAATCGAAGGTTCGCGGGCGCCCTAATTTTTTTGTAACGGACAATATATAATCCTTGACCCTCACGGGCTCTGCGATTTATGTGTTGATCGTTACATATAGAGGATCACCCAAATTGACCAGTGGAAAACTTGCCGCCGGATCGGTATTTCCGGCGATCGACCTTCCTGTGCTCGGCGGTCGCCGTCGCGAAATTGCCAAGCCCGCCGAGGGCTTTGAATGGATGCTTGTTGTCGTCTATCGCGGCAAGCACTGCCCGCTTTGCACGACCTATTTGCAAGAGCTCAACGCCGCCTTGCCCGAGCTGAACGCTCAGGGCGTCGACGTGATCGCGGTATCGGCCGACAGCGAAGCCCGGGCGACCGCGCAGATGGCGAAAGTCTCGCCCAGGTTCGACGTCGCCTATGGCCTGACGATCCCGCAGATGGCGAGGCTGGGGCTCTATATCTCGGATCCCCGCAACGGGATGGATGTCGAGGCCCCTTTCGCCGAGCCGGGACTGTTTGTCCTCGATGAGACCGGGGCTCTGCAAATCGTCGATATCTCGAACGTTCCGTTTTCCCGGCCCAACCTGGAGTGGATTGCCAAGGGCATCAGCTTCCGGCGCGGGCCCATGAAAGAGGCCCCCATCAACGGCACATATGCCTGAACCAGAAGGAAACATCATGACCGAAAAAACTGAAACCGCTCTGCGCGCAAGGATCGACGAGCTGATGAAAGCCGGGGTCAGCGCTGACATGGAGACGCTGGACAAGATTTACCATGACAACATCGTCGTCATGGATCTGAGCATCGACGGCCGCCTGATGACGCTGGAGAAAAACGACTTCATGGCGCTGCTGAAGGAGACCTTCAGGGACAAGACCCCGGAAGATCATATGTGGTCGAAAATCCACAGCCTGACGGTCACAGGGGACCGTGGCCATGTGCTTATCTCGCGCAGGATTCCGGTTGGTGGCCCGAACATGATGATCGATCTGAGCATCGATTTCGTCTTTGAAGACGGCCGCTGGCAGGTGGTCCGCGAGGTGAATTTCAGCCGTCCGGACCAGAAAGCGGCCTGATCCGAGCCATATACGCGCAGCGCGGACGGCAATGGCGCGCAGTCGGGCGATCGCCAATTGGCCTCTGATCATGGCGCATTGCGCCACCCCCGCAGCCTCGGCCATGTCAGAGGCGCCCGCCCGACACCTCCAACCAACGGCAAGGGGTGGCCCGTCAGGGCCGCCCCTCTCTCAATTCATGCCCCTGGCGGTCACCGGGCCGCAGCCACCGCCCGCCGCGTCATCACGCCCACCAGATGCGCGCGATATGCGCCGGTGCCATGCAGATCTCCGATCATGCCGTCACCAGAGACCGACAGCCCTTCAAGTGCGTTTTCGGCGAAATTGCCGCCCAACGCCGCTTCTGCCTCGGTCCAGCGGAATACGCCCTCTTCCGAGGCGCCGGTGACGCCGACGCCGACCCGGTCGGCGTATTTGGCCACAAAGACCCCCACCAGCGGAAAGCGCGAGGCCGGCTGCTCGAACTTGATATAGGCCGAGCTCTCGGGCACCGGGAATTTCACCGCGGTGATAATCTCGCCTTCCTCCAGCGCAGTGGCGAACATGCCCTGAAAATAGTCGTCCGCCGCGATCTCGCGAGAGTTGGTCACGATGGTCGCGCCGCAGGCCATGGCCGCCGCCGGATAACAGGCCGACGGGTCGTTGTTGGCCAGCGAGCCGCCGATGGTGCCGCGATTGCGCACCGCCGGATCGCCGATCTTCGAAGCCAGCCCCGCAAGACCGGGAAAGCCCTCCGCCGTCTCGCGCTCGATGGTGCCATGCGTGGTGCCGCCGCCAATGGTCAGCGTGTCGCCGTCGCGGCTGATACCCTTGAGCTCTTCGATGCCCGACAGGCAGACCAGTTTCGACGGGCTTGCCAGACGCTGCTTGAGCGTCGGGATCAGGGTCTGCCCGCCGCCCAGCGCCTGCGCCTCGTCGTCGGCCAGCGCCGCCAGAGCATCGGCCAGGGTGGTTGGCCGTTCGATGTCAAAGCTGTACATATTCAGCCCTCCCTTAAGACGCGTTGTTGATCGCCGCCCAGACCCGCGAAGGCGAGGCCGGCATGTCGATGTGATCCACTTTATGCCCACCGGAATTCAGCGCGTCGAGGATCGCGTTGATCACCGTCGGCGGCGAGCCGATGGCCCCGGCCTCGCCACAGCCTTTGACCCCCAACGGATTGTGGGTGCAGGGCGTCTGGCAGGAATGATCGACCGTATAGGCCGCCATCTCGGGAAGGTCATCTGCCCGCGGCATGGCGTAATCCATGTAAGACGCCGAGAGCAGCTGGCCGTTCTCGTCATAGACGCAGTTCTCCAGCAGCGCCTGGCCGATGCCCTGGGCGATTCCGCCATGTACCTGGCCCTCGACGATCATCGGGTTGACCACATTGCCGAAGTCATCCGCCGAAACGAACTTTTCGATCGTGGTGACGCCGGTTTCGGGGTCGACCTCGACTTCGCAGGCATAGGCCCCCGCCGGATAGGTGAAGTTCGACGGATCGTAGAAGGCGGTTTCCTCCAGCCCCGGCTCGATATCCTCGAGCGGATAGTTGTGCGGCACGTAAGCCGCCAGGCAGACATCGCCCCAAGCCACCGATTTGTCGGTGCCCGCGACCGAGAACTGACCGTCCTTGAGCTCGATATCCGCCTCGGCGGCCTCGAGCAGGTGGGCGGCGATCTTCTTGGTCTTGGCGATGATCTTCTCGGCCGCCCGCACCATGGCCGAGCCGCCGACCGCGATCGAGCGCGAGCCGTAGGTGCCCATGCCCATCGGCGTATTGGCGGTGTCGCCATGCACGATCTCGACCTGGTCCTCGGGGATGCCGATCATCTCGGAGATCACCTGCGGAAAGGCGGTCTCATGCCCCTGCCCGTGGCTGTGCGAGCCGGTCATGACGACCAGGCCGCCGGTGGCATTGACCCGCACCGTGGCGGATTCGTAGAGCCCCGCACGCGCGCCCAGCTGCCCCACCAGGTTCGACGGCGCGATGCCGCAGGCCTCGATGAAGCAGTTGATGCCGAGGCCGCGCAGCTTGCCCTTCTTCTCGCTCTCGGCGCGGCGGGCGGCAAAGCCGTCGCGGTCGATCAGCTCGAGCATCTTGTCCATGGTGGCATGGTAATCGCCGGTGTCATATTCCACCGCCACCGGGGTGGCATAGGGGAATTCGGTGATGAAGTTTTGCCGCCGCAGCTCCACCGGGTCGACCCCCAGCTCGCGCGCCGCCTTGTCGATGACGCGTTCGAGCTGATAGGTCGCCTCGGGCCGGCCGGCGCCACGGTAGGCATCGACGGGCACGGTATTGGTGAAGACGGCCTTGACGTTCACGTAGATGTTCGGCGTCTTGTAGTTGCCCGCCATCAACGTGCCATGCAGCCAGGTCGGCACCGAGGGCGCGAAGGTCGACAGATAGGCCCCCATGTTGGCATAGGTCTCGGTGCGCACGGCGGTAAAGTTGTTGTCGGCATCCAGCGCCAGTTCGATCTTGGTTACATGGTCGCGGCCATGGGCGTCGGACATGAAGGCCTCGGACCGGGTCGAGGTCCATTTCACCGCACGGTTGCAGGCCTTGGCGGCAAAGGTGCAGAAGGCTTCCTCGGCATAATGGAAGATCTTGGTGCCGAAGCCGCCGCCCACATCCGGCGCCACCACACGCAGCTTGTGCTCGGGGATGCCCAGCACGAAGGCGCCCATCAGCAACCGGATCACATGCGGGTTCTGGCTGGTGGTGTAGAGCGTCGAATCGCCGGTGGCGCGGTTGAAATCGCCCACTGCGACGCGCGGCTCCATCGGGTTGGCGACCAGCCGGTTGTTGACCAGCTCGAGCGTGGTGACATGGGCGGCATTGGCAATCGCCTCTTCCACCGCGCCCTTGTTCTCCTCGACGAAGCCCCAGTCGTAGCAGAGGTTGTCGGAAAGGTCGTCATGCACCTTGGTGGCGCCCTCCTCCAGCGCCGCCTTCATGTTGACGACGGCGGGCAGCTCCTCGATGTCGAGATCGATCGCATCGGCGGCGTCCCGCGCCTGTTGCAGCGTGTCGGCGACGACGGCGGCGATCGGCTCGCCCACATGGCGCACCTTGCCCTGGGCCAGCACCGGGTGCGGCGGCTCCTTCATCACCTCGCCGTGCTTGTCGGTGACCTGCCAGCCGCAGGGCAGCCCGCCGACGCCTTCGAAATCGGCCCCGGTGAAGATGCGCACCACGCCGGGCATGGCGGCAGCGGCGGCGGTATCGATATTGGTGATCCGGCCATGCGCCACGTCGGAGCGCAGGAAATGCACATAGGCCTGGCCATGGACGTTGATGTCATCGGTGTAATTTCCGGCGCCGGTCAGAAAGCGCACGTCCTCGCGGCGCTTGGTGCTGGCTCCTATGCCATGATCTTTCGGCATTTTCGTTCCTCCCATGGGATCGGTGGGCTGCAAGCCCACCCTACGGACGGTGCGCAGTGAATGCGCACCCTACGGGGTGTTGCTGTCGGGTGCGCCTTCTTTGCGCCCCGCGGCGTCACATCACTCGGCGGCGACCGCCGGGACCTCCTGACCCGATGCGGCCATGATCGCGCGAACGATGTTGTGATAGCCGGTGCAACGGCAGATATTGCCTTGGAGATAGGCCCTGACCTCCTGTTCGGACGGCTTGGGATTGTCCTTGAGCAGCGCCGCCGCCGACATCACCATGCCCGGCGTGCAAAAGCCGCATTGCAGCCCGTGATAATCCTGAAACGCCTGCTGGATGGTGTTGAGCGATCCATCGGCATTGGCCTGGCCCTCGATGGTGGCCACTTCGGCGCCCTCGGCCTCGGCGGCGAACATGGTGCAGCTCTTGACCGCCGCGCCGTTGACATGCACCACGCAGGCGCCGCATTGGCTGGTGTCGCAGCCGACATGGGTTCCCGTCAGATGCAGATCACTGCGCAGGAACTCGACAAGCAACGTGTTGCCCGCCACGTCGCCGCTCACGGACTTGCCGTTTACGGTCATCGTTACCTTGGTCATGAAGTCCTCCCTTGGTTATGTCTCAAATGAATGAATCGGACGGTATCTCAGGTCACCGCCCGCTTGAACCAGCCCTTTTTCGGTGCCGCTTCGTCCCCGTCGGAAGCCGCTGCCTCGGGGGCGTCGTCGGCTGCGTCTTGGCCTGGCCCTTCGACCGCGGCCTTGAAGTTGTCGAAGAATTGGTCGGCCATCTTCTTGGCAAAACCGTCGATGATCCGGCTGCCCAGCTGGGCCAGCTTGCCGCCGACCTTGGCCTCGACATCATAGCTCAGCAAGGTGCCCTCGCCCTTGGGCTCGAGCCGCACGTCGGCGCCGCCCTTGGCAAAGCCCGCCGCCCCGCCCTTGCCTTCGCCGGTCAGGGTCAGGCTCTCGGGCGGCTGCATGTCCGACAGGGTAACGGAGCCCTTGAATGTGGCTTTCACCGGCCCGACCTTCTGGACGACCTTGGCCTCGAAGCCCTCTTCCGGGCTGCCGGTCATTTCCTGGCAACCGGGCACGCATTGCTTGAGCACTTCGGGGTCGAGGATGGCCGCCCAGACGATCTCGGGCGTCGCGGCAATCTCTCGGGAATCGGTTAGTTGCATGGTGTTGGTCTCCTCGGGTCCGAACCTAGGCGTGGATCGGCGTAACCGGCTATTATACAAAGGTGCCGGGTGGCCGCTGGCGCGGCCGCGCCCATGCGACTATTGGACAAAAGACCGGCCCCGCCATCGCCGCTAGGCTGAGCCTAACGCAGAACGGACAGTGCACAATGACCAATGCCCCCCAGACGCCGATAAATGGCATTTCCCGCGCCCTTGTGATCGACGATCATCCGCTGTTCTGCGACGCCTTGGTGCTTACCCTGCGCGCGCTCTGTGTCGGGGCCAGGGTGGAAACCGCCGCCAGTCTGGACGAGGGGCTGACCCGCGTGGCCGAGACCGGATCGCCCGACATCGTGCTGCTCGACCTTAATCTGCCGGATGTGAACGGGCTTGACGGGCTGTTGCGGTTGCGCGCGGCGTTGGGTCAGAACAGCCCGGTGATCGTGGTCTCTTCGATGGCCGACAACCGGACGATTTCCAAGGCGCTCGCAGCCGGTGCGGCGGCCTTCGTGCCGAAACACAGCCAGAAGCCGGCCTTTCACAAGGCGCTGAGCGCGGTGCGCAAGGGCCAGGTCTATACGCCCGAGGATTACCTGCCCGACGCCGATGAACAGCCGCAGGAAAACGACGCGATGGAGCGGCTGTCCACGCTGACCAACCAGCAATCGCGCATCCTGCAACTGATCTGCGAGGGCAAGCTGAACAAGCAGATCGCCTATGACCTGTCGATCGCCGAAACCACCGTCAAGGCGCATGTCACCGCGATCATGCGCAAGCTCGGGGTGCAGAGCCGGACCCAGGCGGTGCTGGTGGCGCAGGACGCGCGGCTTGGTGGCGGCTTGCCAGACCATTCCCAACACGCATAAGATCCGGCGCGCAAGACAGGAACAATCCGGGACATCCGAAATTTTGGACGGCCAGACACCAGAACCGTCCGCCGTGGGAGGACAGGCATCGGGGCTGCGCAATGCGCAGGTGTCGGTGCACGAAGCCGATCCGGTGGGGGCCATCGCGGCGGGGCTTGGCCCCGGCCCGTTCGAACTCGTGTTGTTGTTTGTCAGCAATCGCGGCAATTTCGCCGCGCTGTCCGCCGAGGCGCATGAACGGCTCGATGCGCGCCATGTCACCGCCTGTACCACCGCCGGAGAGATCGGCGCCGAGGGCTATGAGGAAGACCAGATCGTGGCGCTGGGCCTGCTGCCCTCGCATTTCCGCGCCGTCTGTTACCTGGTCGACGGGCTGGACCGGCTCGACCCGCAATCCGAGATCGACAAGCTGATCCGCCACCGGGTGGCGCTGGCCGATTGCGCGCCGGATTTCACCTCGGAATTCGCCTTTCTCGCCATCGACGGCCTGTCGCTGCGCGAAGACGAGCTGACCGCCGTCCTCTCGGCCGGGCTGGGCGGGGTGCCGCTGTTTGGCGGCTCGGCCGGCGATGGCGAAACCTTCCGCCGCACGCTGCTTGCGCTCGACGGCGAGACCCGGGGCAATGCCGCCGTGGTGTCGATGGTGCGCTCGATCTGCCCGATCCGGGTGTTCAGCCTCGATCACCTGACCCCGACCGATATCAAGATGGTGGTGACCGATGCCGACCCCGAACGCCGCATCGTCCGCCAGATCAATGCCGAACCGGCAGCGCGGGAATATGCCCGCATCGTCGGCAAACTGCCCGATCAGCTCGACCAGTTCACCTTTGCCGCCCATCCGGTTGTGGTCCAGCTCGGCCATCGTCATCACGTCCGCGCCATCCAGCGGGTCAATGCCGCAGGCGAGCTGGTGTTTTTTTCCGCCATCGACGAAGGCATGGTGCTGACGCTGGCCACAACCGAGGATATGGCGGGCCATCTCGAAACCGAGCTTTCCGGCCTGTCGCGCGACCGCGACCCGGCGATGATCCTTGGCTGCGACTGCATCCTGCGGCGGCTGGAAGCCGGCCAGAACCAACAGAGCCGGGCGGTCTCGGACGTGCTGCGCCGGCACAATGTGCGCGGCTTTTCGACCTATGGCGAACAACTCGGCGCGCTGCATGTAAACCACACGATGACCGGCGTGGCCTTTTATCCGCCGGACGATGCCGAATGACGCTGATCAACCCCGCCGACAGTGTCGAGCGCCAGAACGAAAAGCTCCTGCGGATCACCCAGTCGCTGATGCGCCGGGTGGAGCAACAGCAGGATCCCTCGGGGCTGGCCTATGCCCAGTTCGAGCGCGCCGCCCTGCTCGAGGATCAGGTGCGCTCGCGCACCCGCGATCTGGAGCGTGCGCTCGACCTCCTGCACGACAGCAACCTGCAACTGGAACAGGCCAGCGCCGAGACCGAGGCGGCCCGGGCCAACCTTGCCGACGCGATCGAGGCGGTGCACGAGGGCTTTGCGCTCTTCGACAGCCAGGACCGGCTGGTGCTGACCAACAGCCGGTTCTGCCAGGACATGCGCGACATCGCCGGTCAACTCACCCCGGGGCTGCGGTTCGACGATTATGTCGATCTTGTCAGCCGGTCCGCCTATCTCGCCCTGCCGCAAGGCGAAACCGGGCTGGCCTGGGCGCTGAAACGCAAGGCGCGCCACCGCGAGAACGACGCCATGTTCAACGTGCGCCTGACCCAGGATCTCTGGCTTCAGGTCTCGGAACGACGCACCGCCAGCAACGGCACCGTGGTGCTGCAAACCGACGTGACCGATCTGATCCGACTCGAGCGCAAGGAACGCGCGCGATTGCAGAACAAGCAGGCAAGGCTGATCGCCGCGACGCTCGAACATCTCAACCAGGGGGTCTGCATCTTTGACGATGCCGCCCGGCTGATCGGCTGGAACGCGCGGGTGGCCGAGCTCTTGCGGCTGCCGCTGACACGGGTCCAGCGTGGCGCGAGCTTTGGCGGCCTAATCGCCCAGTTGCCGGAGGATTTCGCCCTGTCGCATGGCATGTCACGCAAGCGGTTGCTGGATTGGGCGGACCGTCCGGCGCGGCGCGGCGCGCTGCGGTTCGAGGCGACCCAGGGCGCGGCGCTGACCCTCGATGCCTTTGCCCAGGGGCTGCCCGACGGCGGCTTCGTGATCTCCTTTACCGATGTCACCGCCGAGCGCAACGCCGCCCGCGCCCTGCGCGAGATGAACGAACGGCTCGAGGCGCGGGTCGTCGAACGCACCACCGAGCTGGCGTCGGCGCTGGCCGAGGCCGAGCGCGCCAATGCCTCCAAGAGCCGCTTTGTCGCCGCCGCCAGCCATGACCTGCTGCAACCGCTTTCGGCGGCAAAACTGTTTGTCGGCACCTTCTCGGGCGAAACCCTCTCGCCGACAGGCCGCGAGACGCTGGGCAAGATCTCTTCGGCGCTGGGCTCGCTCGAACATATCATCGAGGCGCTGCTCGACATGTCCAAGCTCGACAGCGGCCGTGCGGCCTTTGACATCCGGCCCATCGATCTCGGCCAGATCTTCACCGCGCTCGACACCCAACTCGAACCGCTGGCGGCGCAGAAAGGCCTTGGCCTCCGGGTGCGCCCGACCTCGGCCAGAGTGGAAACCGATCCTTCATATCTGCGGCGCATCCTGCAAAACCTGCTGGGAAACGCGGTGCGCTACACCCGCCACGGCCGGGTGCTGATGGGCGCGCGCCGCCAGGGCGACAGCGTCAGGATCGAGGTCTGGGACACCGGGCCCGGCATCGCCCATGAGCACCGCGACATGATCTTTCGCGAGTTCAGCCGGGTCGACGCCCCGGCTTCGGCCTCCGAAGGCCTCGGGCTGGGCCTGGCCATTGTCGACCGCGCCTGCGCCGGTCTCGGTCTGCCGCTCGATCTTCGGTCGGAACCGGGGCGCGGCACTGTCTTTTCCGTCACCGTGCCACTGGCCGCGCAGGCGCCGCGCAACCCCGCATCGCGCGGCAGTCGCCTTTCGCCGCCGGGCGCGCCAGTGCCGGGCCGCGTGGTCTTCCTGGTGGAAAACGACGCCGACCTGCGCCGCGCGCTGACCCTCTCGCTCGAAGGGCTGGGGGCGGATGTGATCGATGTGGCCAATGCCGGCGACGCGCTCGACCTGCTCGACGAGCTCGAGATCACCCCCGACGCGCTGATGTTCGACGAGGATCTCGGCCCCGGCATGACCGGCACCGAGCTGTTGCGCGAGATCACAGAACGCTATGGCCCGATCCCGGCCCGCATCATCTCGGCCCACCGTGCGGCGGGCCTGAGCAAACGCTGCAAGAGCCTCGGCGTGCCACTGCTGTCAAAGCCGCTCGATGGCCGCGACCTGGAGCATTTCCTGTCGGAACTGGCCTGAGACTTGACGGCTCAATACGGCAGGCCGACGTAATTCTCGGCCAGCGAGACCTGCGCCGCCTCGGACGAGAACAGATAGGCCAGGTCGATCTGCTGCAACCGGCTGTCATAGCTGTCACCGTCGTGGAACCGGTGCAGGAGCGAGGTCATCCACCAGCTGAACCTTTGCGCCTTCCAGGCCCGCGCCAACGCCTTTTCGGAATAGCTGTCGAGGCCGCTCTCGTCGCCCTCGGCGTAATGCGCCAGCAAGCCGTGATAGAGGTAATGCACGTCCGAGGCGGCGGTATTGAGCCCCTTGGCGCCGGTCGGCGGCACGATATGCGCCGCGTCACCGGCCAGGAACAGCGCGCCATAACGCATCGGCTCGGCCACATAGCCCCGCAGCGGCGCGATGGATTTCTCGATCGAGGGACCGGTCTCGAGCCGCGCCGCCACGTCCTCCGGCAACCGTGCCTTCAGCTCGGCCCAGAACGCCTCGTCCGACCAGCTCTCGGCGCTGTCGGACAGCGGCACCTGGATGTAATAGCGGCTCAGCACCTGGCTGCGCATCGAACAGAGCGCGAAGCCACGATCATGGCGCGCATAGATCAGCTCGTCGCAGACCGGCGCGGTCTCGGACAGCACGCCCAGCCAGCCGAAGGGATAGACCTTTTCATATTCCTTCAGCACATCCGCCGGGATCGATTTGCGGCTGACGCCGTGATAGCCGTCGGCGCCGACGATGAAATCGCAGTCGATCCTCCTGGCCTCTCCGTCCTGGACAAAGGTGACATGCGGCGTCGCGGCTTTCAGGTCGTGCAGCACGACCTCGTTCACCTCATGCAGGATCTGGCCATTCAAGGCATCGCGCGCCTGATAGAGATCGCGGGTCACCTCGGTCTGGCCATAGACCAGCACGCTCTGGCCGGAAAAGCGGTGCAGGTCCACCCGGTCCATCCGCCCGTCATGCGCAATGTAGAAGCCGTCATGCACCGCGCCCTCGGCATCCATTCGCTGGCCGCAGCCGGCCTCGCGCATCAGATCGGCAAAGCCATGCTCCAGCACGCCGGCGCGGATCCGGCCGAGCACATGCGCCCGGGTCTGACGTTCCAGAACGATGGTCTCGATCCCCTTGCGATGCAGCAACTGGCTGAGCAACAGCCCGGACGGCCCGCCGCCGATGATACAAACCTGAGTTTTCATGCCATCCCTCCTCTTGATCTCTCGCATCATGCCGAAAAACCCGGCGCGCGCGAATGGACCGGAACGGCAGAAACATGTACAAATCGCACATGCCGCACCCCGAGATCCTCAATTACAACCTGTTCGGTGAATCCCGCGACCTGCCCGATGTGGTGCATTGTGAAACCATCGAGGCCCGGTCGCGGCTGCACAATTGGGAATTCGCACCGCACCGCCACGCGCGACTGCATCAGGTGCTGCTGCTCGAACAGGGCAGCGGCCGCGTCACGCTCGACGGCGGCGAGTTGACGCTGGGCGATGGCACATTGGTCAACGTGCCGCCGGGTCTGGTGCATGGATATCGGTTTGCGCCGGGATCGGCGGGGCTGGTGGTCACCCTGGCGGCGGAAATCCTCGACGAGACGCTGCGCCCCGGCGAAGGGCTGGCGGCGCAATTGTCGCGCCCGGCGGTGCTGCCGGCACCTGCCGAAATCGCCGCCACATTATCCGAGATCGCCGCCGCCTTTTCCGACCGCGGCTTTGCCAGGGCGCAGATCCTGCGGGGGCTTTGCGCCCTGCTGCTTGGACAGATCGCACGCGCCTTGGCACAGCGCAGCGCGGCGCGGCCCGCGGCGGGCAAGACCGATCTTCTGCATCGGTTCGACGCTCTGGTCGAGGCGCGGTTCCGCCAGCATTGGCCGGTGGCGCGTTATGCGGCGGCACTGGCGATCACCCCGGCGCATCTCAGCCGGCTCTGCCGCGCCGCCACCGGCCGCCCGGCCAGCGCGGTGATCGAAGACCGTATCATCCGCGAGGCCCGCCGCCATCTGGTCTATACCAACCTGCCGGTGCAGAGCATCGCCTATGACCTGGGCTATGACGACCCGGCCTATTTCTCGCGCGTCTTCACCCGCGCGACCGGCCTGTCGCCCCGCAGCTTCCGGCAGCAGAGCCAGGGCTGAACCGCCCGAGCGGACCCGCCACAAATCGGACGGGCCTTGCGAACACGCCCCCGCTGCCGCCTCAGCGCGCCCAGTACAGCCGCATGGGATTGTCGACCAGAAGCTTGCGCTGCTGCGCTTCGGTCACCGCGATACGGGGGATGTAATCAACCAACGCGCCATCGTCGGGCATATGCGATTTCATGTTCGGATGCGGCCAGTCGGTGCCCCAGAGCACCCGTTCGGGAAAGCGCTCGACGATCGCCCGGTAGAACGGCACCACGTCGTCATAGGGCGGCCCGGCCGCAGTCAGCCGCTCCGGGCAGGTCACCTTGGACCAGATCGTCGGCACCTCGTCCATCAGCCGGATAAAGCGCTGAAAATCGGGATGATCCACGCCCTTGGACACATCGGGCCGCCCCATGTGATCGACCACGATGGTGGTCGGCAGCTGCTTCAGGAAGGGCTCCAGCTCTTCCAGATCGGCAGCCTCGAAATAGACCACGATGTGCCAGCCAAGCTGCGCCACCTTCTCGGCAATCCCGAGAAAGACCTCTCTGGGGGTCGCATCCACCAGCCGCTTGACGAAGTTGAACCGCACCCCGCGCACCCCGGCGGCGTCCATCTCTTGCAGCTCGTCCAGGGTGATGTCGGGCCCGACGCTGGCAATCCCGCGCGCCAGGTCGCCGGCGCTGCGGCAGGCATCGACCATGGCGCGGTTGTCCTTGCCGTGACAGGTCGCCTGGACGATCACATTGCGCGAAAACCCGAGGAAATCCCGCAGCTTGTAAAGCTCTTCCTTGCCGGCGTTGCAGGGCGTGTATTTGCGCTCTGATGCAAAGGGAAACTCCGGCGTCGGCCCGAAGACATGGCAATGCGCATCCACCGCCCCCTCGGGCAGCCGAAAGTCGGGTCGCTTCGGATTGGGGTGAAAGACCAGCCAATCCGCATCCATGATCTGTTGTTCGCTCATCCGAAAATCTCTCCGTCCATCAGTTTGCGCGCCGTGCGCAGGATTGCCGCCTCGGCCACCATGCCATCGTCACCGAGGGTCGCCACCACCGTCATCTCGCCGGTGGGATGTTCGACCGAAAGCACCCGCTCGCGCCCCGCGCCACGCGACGCCAGTTCGTAGGCCGGCGATCCTTCGAGCAGACAGGCGGTGGCAACAGAGACCGCGCCCAGCACGCCGATGGTCTTGTGGCAGCGGTGCGGAATGAAGGTGCGCGTGGATATCGCCCCACCCGCCCGCGGCGCCGAGACCATGGTCAACTTGGGCACCGATTTCTTGCGCACATCGCCAAGGTTCATCACCGGCCCGCAGGCCAGCCGGATCGCCTCGAGCTTGTCGCGCAGCGCCGTGTTGGCCTCGAGCTCTTCCGGTGGCTCATCGCCGGTGATCCCCATGTCCGCGGCCCGCATCACCACGCAGGGCATGCCATTGTCGATCATCGTCACCGCGATGCCCTCAACCTCGTCCACCACCGCGCCGCTGGGCAGAAGCGCACCGCAGGACGAGCCGGCGGTATCGCGAAAGGCAATCGGCACCGGCGCAGAACCGCCGGGCACGCCATCGATCCGCGCCTCTCCGGCATATGACACCCTGCCGCCCGGCGTCGCCACCCGCGCGACCGCCACCTGGCCGGTGTTTGCCATGAAGATCGTCACCGGCGTCTCGCCGTCCTGCGCCGCGACCAGCCCGCGCTCGATGGCGAAAGGGCCGACACCGGCCAGGATATTGCCGCAGTTCTGCGCATCGGTAACGATCGGCTGATCCACGAACACCTGGAGAAACAGGTAATCCACATCGACGCCCGCGCGCTCGGACGGCCGCACAACGGCCACCTTGGAAGTCAGCGGATCCGCCCCGCCCATGCCGTCGATCTGGCGCGGATCGGGCGAGCCCATGGCCCGCAGCAGAAAACCGTCCCGGTCCTGCGGCAGATCGTCGGCCAGGAAATACCCGCCTTTCGAGGTGCCGCCCCGCATCCACATACAGCGCACAGCGTCCATGTCAGCTCCGATCCTGCGTTCTCTTGCCGGCACCGCATCCGGGCGCCGCCGGCGCGGATTTCAGATATATTTCAGGCCCTTCTCGGCCAGCCGCCCGCGCATGTCATAGATGTCGAGCCCCAGTTCGCCGGCCGCCAGACGTCGGCGCTTGTCCTGTTCCGCCGCCTCGCGCTTCTGCGCCTTGACGAGCACGTCCTCGGCCTCTTCGCGGCGCACCACACAGACGCCGTCGTCATCGGCCACGATCACATCGCCGGCGTTCGCCAGCTGGCCGGCACAGAGCAGCGGCACATTGACCGAGCCCACCGTTTCTTTCACCGTGCCCTGAGCGTAGATCGCCTTGGACCAGACCGGAAAGCCCATCTGTTCAAGATCCATGACGTCGCGCACACCGGCATCGATCACCAGCCCGCGCACCCCGCGCGCCTGCGCCGAAGTCGCCAGAAGATCGCCGAAATAGCCGTCTTCGCAAGGGCTTGTCGGCGCCAGAACCATGATGTCGCCGGCACGGCACTGTTCGATGCAGACATGCACCATCCAGTTGTCGCCCGGTGCGGCACTGATCGTCACCGCCGAGGCGGCAAGCCGGGTGCCGCGATAGATCGGCCGCATGTAGCTGGCCAGCAGGCCCTTGCGGCCCTGCGCCTCGTGCACCGTGGCGACGCCACAGGCGCCCAGGGCATCGACCACCTTCGGATCGGCGCGGTCGATCTCTTGCACGACCACGCCCCTTTGTCCCACTGCACCGGTCATTCCAGTTCATCCACAGTGCGGGGAAAGATCGTCTGGAACCCTTCGGCGTATTTCGCCGCCCGGCCCCCGGCCATGCCGCCGGAGTTGCGGCGGAAGTGGTTGGCGCGGTTTTCGGCGACGTTCTTGTAGAAATTCCACAGGTGCTCCTGGCCCTGCATGCACTGGATGGCAGCCCATTTCTTGTCCCAGACATCGGTGATGTCGAGAAAGACCGAAGGTTTCCATTCCATCTGCTCGGTCTGGTGCGGCTCGAAGAGATAGAGCTGCGGCGCGCCCAGCACCTTTTGCCCCGGGTTATGGCCCCAAGCCTGCGCCACCATCCGGCATTCCAGCGCGAATTGCGTCGTGTTCATGTGGTCGGTGTTGTAGGGATCCCACTTCGAATGCGACATCATCCAATTTGGCTGCACCTGGCGGATCACGTCGACCATGCGATCGCGGGTCTCGCGGCCAAGGTCGAGCGGATAGTCGCCCACGTCGAAAAAGCGGATGTCGGTCACGCCAAGCGCGGCGGCGGCGCTCTCGGCCTCCTTGCGGCGTTCGGTCTTGACCTTGTCGAGGGTCATGCCCTCCTGTTTCCAGAGCTTGGCGCTTTCGCCGCGTTCGCCGTAGGACAGGCAGACCACGGTCACTTCGTAGCCCTTTGCCTGATGCAACGCGATGGCCCCGCCCCCGCGCCAGACGAAATCGGCGGAATGCGCGCTGATCACCAGTGCCGTTTTCTTGTCGGACATCATAAATCCCTCCCTCGTTTCACCTTGGCCGCATCATGGCGCAGGTCGCGGGATTTGCCTATTTCGAATAATATTCCTAATATAAGTTTTTGCTATGAGGCACGCCGAAAATGGAATTCACCCTGCCCAACCTGCGACACATGCGGGTGTTTCTGGAATGCCTGCGCAGCGGCTCGGTTTCGGTTGCCGCGCAGCGCTGTCACATGTCGCAACCGGCCGCCACCCAGGCGATTGCCAAGCTCGAGGCCAGCATGGGCGCGCCGCTGGTGCTCCGCCAGCCGCAGGCCTTCGGCGCCACCCCCTGCGGTGCGCTCTTCGTGCGCCGGGCCGAGGCGGCGCTCGATCACCTGCAACGCGGGGCGCGCGAGGCGCGGCGCGGCACCGCCTCGCGGGCGCGCGATACCGCCGGCTTTGAACGCAATGTCACCCCGGCGCAGATCCGCGCCCTGATTGCCATCGCCGGCAGCGGCAGCTTTACCGTGGCCGCCCGGCGGCTGGGCCTGTCGCAGCCCACCGTCCACCGCGCCGCGCGGGCGTTGGAACAGGTGGCGGGGGTGCCGTTTTTCAAATCCACCGTGGCCGGGGTCGAGCTGACCGCCGCCGCCCAGGCCTTTACCCTGGGGGCCAAGCTGGCGCAGGCGGAAATCCGGCAGGGCATGGAGGAAATCGGCCGCGAGCTTGGGGAAGACCGGGGCATCTTTCTGCTGGGCAGCCTGCCGCTTGCGCGCACCGCCATCGTACCAAGGGCCACCCATGCGATGGTGTCGCGCTTTGCCGGGGTGCAGGTGCGGGTGATCGACGGTCGCTATCACGAGCTGCTGCGCTCGTTGCGCGAAGGCGATCTCGATTGCCTGATCGGCGCCCTGCGCCATCCGTTGCCGGCCGATGACGTGGTGCAGGAAGAGCTGTTCCAGGACCGGCTTGCCGTGGTGGCGCGGCCCGGCCATCCCCTGGCCGGACGGACGCGCGTGACGCTGGATGAGGCGCTGGCCTACCCCTGGGTCGCCTCGCCCAAGGATACCCCTGCGGGGCAATATGTCTTTGAAACCCTGCGCATCCACGAACGCGACCGGACGCCGGTGCGGGTGGTCTCTTCCTCGCTGGTCATGCTGCGCGGCATCCTGGCCCAGGGCGATTATGTCTCGATCGTCTCGCGCCACCAGGTCTCGGTCGAGATCGGCGCCGGCCTGCTGACCGCGCTGGACATCCCGCTTGCCGGCAGCGGCCGCGCCATCGGCCTGACCCATCGCCGCGACTGGCGGCCGACCCGGACGCAAGAGAGCTTCATCGGTTTCCTGCGCCAGCACAGCCGCCCCGAGCCGGAGAACACTCCCTGAAATTTCGGGTTCTATAGCTTTTTCCAATGCTACGCCTCGCATTCCAATTGGCCGCTGCCGGGCCCGGATGCTAGGCTCTTGCGCAACCGGTCGCCTTTGCCGCCTGCCCTGGCGGGCCCGGGATAAGGGCGGCCGGGGCACCGGGCGGACCGGTGCGGAGGAAGAGGAGGACACGCCATGACCAAGAAGGACTACGAGGATATCCCCGGCACCTTCGTGTTTGACGCCGACAGAAGCCGCGAAGGATATCATCTGAACCAGTTCTGCATCTCGCTGCGGCTGCAAAAGAACCGCGACGCCTTCAATGCCGACGAAGAGGCCTATCTCGACAAGTATCCGATGACGGCGGACCAGCGCGAAGCGGTGCGCAAACGCCAATGGAACCGCCTGCTCGAGCTCGGCGGCAATATCTATTACACCTCGAAGCTCGCCGCCAACGACGGCATCAACTTCCAGAACCTGGCCGGGCTGATGACCGGCATGGGCGTCGAGGCCTATCGCGACATGATGCTGCACGGCGGCCGCTCGGTCGAAGGCAACCGTTATACATCCGAATGGGACGAAGAGGAGGAAACCTGATGGCCCGTATCACCGCAGGCGTGGGATGCTCTCATGTGCCCGCCATCGGCGTCGCTATGGACACCGGCATCACCGATCAACCCTATTGGAAGCCGGTCTTCGACGGGTTCCGCAAATCGCGCGAATGGATGAAGGCGAACAAGCCCGACGTTATCTTCCTGGTCTACAACGACCATTGCACCGCCTTCGACGCCTCCTGCATCCCGACGTTCGCGCTGGGGGCCGCGGCCGAGTTTCAGCCGGCCGACGAAGGCTGGGGCCCGCGCCCCGTGCCGGTGGTCAAGAATCACCAGAAACTGGCCTCGCATATCGCCCAGAGCCTGGTGCTCGACGAATTCGACATGACCATTATGAACGAGATGGAGGTCGACCATGGGCTGACCGTGCCGCTCTCGGTCATGTTCGGCGAGGTCGCGCCGGAAGAAGCCTGGCCCTGCCTGGTAGTCCCGCTGGCGGTCAACGTGGTGCAATACCCCGCCCCCACCGGCAACCGCTGCTACAATCTCGGCAAGGCAGTGCGCCGCGCGGTCGAGAGCTATGACGAGGATCTCGACGTGATGATCTTTGGCACCGGCGGCATGAGCCACCAGCTGCAATACAAGCGCGCCGGTCTGATCAACCCCGAGTGGGACAACGCCTTTCTTGACCGCCTCACCTCCGACCCGGTCGGCCTGAGCCGGATGCCGCATGTGGAGTATCTGCGCGAGGCCGGATCGGAAGGCGTGGAAATGGTGATGTGGCACGTCATGCGCGGCGCGCTTGAGGACGATGTGGTCGAGGTGCATCGGCATTACCATGTGCCGGCATCGAACACCGCCGTGGGCCATATCATCCTGGAAAACAAATCCTACCACGACGGTCGCATGATCGCGGCCGAATAACGAAAGGACACCGACATGCGGATTTGTGTCGCCGGCGCCTATGGCGCATTCGGCATCAAACATCTCGACGCCCTGGCCGCCATCGACGGGGTCGATGTCACCTCGGTCATGGGCCCGACCCAAGCCAAGATCGACGCGCTGGCGCAGGAGCGTGGCATCGGCCACGCCGCCACCACGCTTGAGGAATGTCTCGCCCGCGACGACGTCGACGCGGTGATCCTGGCCACGCCGACACAGCTCCATGCCGAGCAGGCGATTGCCTGCATGAAAGCCGGCAAGCCGGTGCTGATCGAAATTCCGATGGCGGATTCGCTGGCCGACAGCGAGGCGATCTGCAAAGTGCAAAAAGAGACCGGCGTGCTGGCGATGGCCGGACAGGTGCGCCGCTTCAACCCCTCGCACCAGTGGATCCAGAACAAGATCGCCGCCGGCGCGCTGAAGATACAGCAAATGGATGTGCAGACCTACTTCTTCCGCCGCTCCAACATGAACGCCAAGGGCGAGCCGCGGAGCTGGACCGATCACCTGCTCTGGCACCATGCCTGCCACACCGTCGATCTGTTTCAGTACCAGACCGGCGAAGAGGTGAGCCAGGCCTACGGTCTCGAAGGCCCGCACCACCCCGAGCTGGGCATTGCCATGGACATGTCGATCGGCATGAAGACCCCGTCGGGCGCGCTCTGCACCCTGTCGCTGTCGTTCAACAACGACGGGCCGCTGGGCACCTTCTTCCGCTATATCTGTGACAACGGCACCTATATCGCGCGGTACGACGATCTGTTTGACGGCAACGAAAACCCCATCGACCTGAGCGATGTGGCGGTGTCGTCGAACGGCATCGAGTTGATCGACCGCGAGTTCATCTCGGCGATCGAGGAGGGCCGCGAACCCAATGGCTCGGTGCATGACGTGCTGGCGGCGATGAAGACCTTGGACCGGATCGAACAGAGCTTCTGACCGCCGTTTCACGTCTCCGGCAAGACCGCGCCGAGACAGGCGCCCCGTCGCGGAGCCGCTCCGGCGGCTGCCATCCGGTTCTGCCAGGAGGCGCCGGGTCGGGCCCGGGGCGGGGTGTCTTGCAGGGGCGACCCCTGCGACCAAAGTCCGGGCCGATGGGGCGAGACACCCCCGCCAAAGCTGATAGACTGCGGCGCGGGAGGACCTGAGATGAAGGGCATAGCGGAAACCGCACTGGACTGGCACCGCGCCGGCACGGGCGCGGCCCTGGCCACGGTGATCGAAACCTGGGGCAGCGCGCCGCGCCGGATCGGCGCGCAGCTTGCGATCAGCGGCGCGGGCGAGATCGAAGGCTCGGTCTCGGGCGGCTGCGTCGAGGGCGCCGTGGTGGTCGAGGCGCTGGAGGCGCTCGAGGCCGGCGCGGCGCGGGTGCTGGAATACGGCGTCTCGGACGGCGATGCCTTTGCCGTGGGCCTGGCCTGCGGCGGCACCATCAAGGTGCTGGTCGAACCCATCGGCACCGCCCTGCCCGAACCTCTGCTGGCCGAGCTGACCGCCGCCCGCGCTGCCCGCCGCCCGGCAGCCTATGTGGTCAACATCGAAAGCGGCGCGCGCCGGCTCGACAGCGCAGGCCACGCCAGCCGTTTTCGCATGGACCGCTCCGGCTTCGAGCCGGACGGCGAGACTTTCGTGGCGATCCACAACCCGCCGCTGCGGCTGATCGTGGTCGGCGCGGTGCATATCGCCCAGCACCTGGTGCCGATGGCCCGTGACATCGGCTATGATCCGGTTGTGATCGACCCGCGCGAGAGCTTTGCCTCTGCCGCCCGTTTTCCCGACACTCGCCTGCTGCACGACTGGCCCGACGCGGCGGTCGACGAGCTTGGCCTCGACAACCGCACCGCGCTCTGCCTGCTGACCCATGACCCCAAGCTCGACGATCCGGCGCTGATGGCAGCGCTGGCGGCGGATGTCTTCTACATCGGCGCGCTGGGCTCCACCCGGACCCATGGCAAGCGGCTCGAACGGATGGCCGAGGCCGGCTTTGCGCCAGAGCATTGCGCCCGCATCCACGGCCCGATCGGGCTTGATATCGGCGCTGCCAGCCCGGCGGAAATCGCCGTTTCCATCCTTGCCGAGATGATCCGCGTTCTGAGGAAAGGCGGATGAAATTCGGCCCCCTCCCGCTGGCCGAAGCCGAAGGCGCGGTGCTGGCCCATTCGGTGCGGCTCAACGGCCAGCGGCTGCGCAAGGGGGTGACGCTGACGCCGGCGCATCTGGCCGATCTCGCCCGGGCCGGCGAGACCGAGGTCATCGTGGCCCGGCTCGACCCCGGTGACGTGCATGAAAACCAGGCCGCCGCCCGGCTTGCCGCCGCCCTGGTGCCCGATCCGCAGGCCGCCGGGCTGCGACTGACCAAGGCGTTTACCGGCCGGGTCAACCTGCTGGCCGAGGGCCCCGGCGTGGCGGTGCTCGATGTGGCGCGGCTGAGCCGGCTCAACCTGATCAACCCGATGATCACCCTGGCCACCGTACCCGCCTGCCGGCAGATGGCCGAGGGCGGCATGGTCGGAACGGTCAAGATCATCTCTTACGCCGTTCCCGGCGCCGACCTGGCCGCCGCCTGCGAGATCGCCCGGGGCGCGGTGCGGCTGGCCCGCCCGGTGCTGGCCACCGCGACGCTGATCGTGACGGAAATTCCCGGCGGCGCCGGCGAAAAAGGCGTGCCGGCCATCCGCGGGCGACTCGCCGCGCTGGGGATGACGCTCGACCAGGTGGTCATGGTACCGCACAGGATGCCGGAGATTGCCGAGGCGCTGGGCCGCGTCGGCAGCGATCTGGCGCTTGTCCTCACCGGATCGGCCACCTCAGACCCGCATGACGTGGCCCCTGAGGCATTGCGCTACGCCGGCGGCACAGTGGAGCGTTTCGGCATGCCGGTCGATCCGGGCAACCTGTTGTTTCTGGGCGCGCTTTCCGGGCGTCCGGTGATCGGCCTGCCGGGGTGCGCCCGGGCACCGGCGCTCAATGGCGCCGATTGGGTGCTGGCGCGAGTGGCCTGCGGAATCGCGGTCAGCCATGCCGACATCGCCGCCATGGGGGTCGGCGGGCTGCTCAAGGAGATCCCGACGCGGCCGCAGCCGCGTCGCGGCTGACACCCCGAGAAGCCGCGCCCGTTCGAGGCCGGGCGCGGCTTGTCCTGTTGGCGCTGCCTTATTCGGAAGCGGCCGGCGCTTCGATGCCCAGCGCATCACGCACCCTTTCGAGCGCGGCCGCGAGCAAATCGGGATTGTCGCGGGCCTGCTCCAGCGCCTGTTTCAGCGGCGTCTTGAGCAGCGGGCTCACCTCTTCGGAGTCGTCGATCAGCGCGATCACCGCGTCGTAGTCAAAGCCTTCGACGGTCAAAAGCTCTTGCGGAGACGCCGGCGCGGCGGTCTCTTCCGCGCCTTCGGTGGGCTCTGTCGCGGGCTCGATGGCCTCGGTGATCGCCGTGCCGATCTCGTCGGTGGTCGCTTCCGCGTCATCAGTGGCCACTGCACTGCCCTCCTCGGCCGGGGCATCGGCCATGTCGGCGGCGGGATCCGTGGCCTCTGCCTCAGGCTCGGGCGCGGGGTCCACCGCCGCCGCGATGCTGTCCGCCGCGTCTTCCATGGCCTCTGCCAGATCCGCGGCCCTGGCGTCATCAACCGCCACCTCGGCCGCCGCATCGGCCCCGGCACCAGCCTCCGTGGCGGCCCCCTCCGATTCGGCCCCGGCGCCCTCGTTCGCCGCCATGTCCGCATCGGCCCCTGTGTCCGCGCCGGACGCGTCATCTGTCGCCGCATCGGTGTCCGCCGCAGGATCGGTCTCGGCCGCGTCACCCGCCGCCATGTCCGCGTCGCTGCCCGAATCCGCCGCGGCCGCATCCTCGGCGACCATATCCGCGTCAGCCGCCGCGTCGGCCTCGGCCGCGTCACCCGCCGCCATGTCTGCTTCAGCCTCGCCGGCCATCTCAGCCTCGGACGTCCCGTCCGCCTCGGGTTCAGCGGTCTCCGGCGCGCCGGCGGCTTCGATCGCCTCTTCAAGCTGATCGACGGCCTCTTCCACCGCACCCGCGACCTCATCGGTCGCCTGTTCGACGGTCTCGATCATCTCGTCGGCCGCGTCCTGCATCGCATCGGCCGGCTCTTCCGCCTCTTCGGCGGCAAGGTCCAGCTCTTCGGCGCCCTCTTCTCCCGGCACCGCCACCTCTTCTTCAACCGGCGTGACTTCTTCAACCGGCGTGGCGACATCGGCGAC
This sequence comes from Marinovum sp. PR37, assembly GCF_028807375.1. Taxonomy (NCBI): domain Bacteria; kingdom Pseudomonadati; phylum Pseudomonadota; class Alphaproteobacteria; order Rhodobacterales; family Roseobacteraceae; genus Marinovum; species Marinovum sp. PR37. The sequence goes on from NZ_JARAML010000010.1 coordinate 28,686, forward strand.
CGGAGGCACACTGACCTCCGGTGTCCGGTTGAGATACACGCCCGCGCCCACCGCCACGGCGGCGACAACGGCAACCACTACCCAGGTGCTGTTCTTCATCTCGTGAAATCCCTCAGACTAGGTTTTCGGGGCCGGCGACGATCCGCGACCCTCTCGCCCCAAGACCTGCGCTGCACTTGCAGCATAGGCAAGGGGAAAAGCGCCCGGGGCGCCCCCCTTGCGCCGATTATACGCTTGAAAGACCGTCCGCCCCCCACTACCTTGCAGCCCTGATTTCATGTCTGAAACTGTCAAAGGAACAACGTCATAGCCCGCAGACCTCACAACGCGCCCCCGACAAGAGACACCGGCCCGCGCGTGAATGAACGTATCCGAGCCCCCGAGATTCGCCTGATCGGCGCCGAAGGCGAAAATGTCGGCGTCGTATCGCCGGCCCGCGCGATGGAAATGGCCGCAGACGCGGGGCTCGATCTCGTCGAGATTTCGCCCAATGCCAACCCACCGGTCTGCAAGATCATGGATTTCGGCAAGTTCAAATACGAACAGCAAAAGCGGGAATCCGAAGCGCGCAAAAAGCAGAAGATCATCGAAGTCAAAGAGGTGAAGTTCCGTCCCAACACGGACACCCACGACTATGACGTGAAGATGCGCAATGTCTTCAAGTTCCTCGAGAACGGCGACAAGGTGAAGGTCACCCTGCGGTTCCGCGGCCGCGAGATGGCGCACCAGAACCTGGGCCGCGAACTGCTGGAACGGGTGGCGGAAGACGTCAAGGAAATCGGCAAGATCGAGAATATGCCGAAGATGGAAGGCCGTCAGATGATCATGATGATCGGCCCGCTGCCACAGAAATAGACGCGTTTCGGCACCGAAACGACAAACGCCGGGGCATTTGCTCCGGCGTTTCGCGTTTGGCGGCTGTGGCGTGACAGGGGCTCTGCCCCTCGGCCTGCGGCCTCACCCCGAGGGATTTGGAGCAAAAGGAAGCAGGACGACGCATCCCCTGCCTCTTCTGTTTGGCAATGCCCTCGGGGAGTGCAGTCAGTCCAGGAAGGCCTTTTCGACCACGTAATGCTGCGGGTTCGAGTTCGCGCCCTCGACCAGGCCGTAGCCTTCGAGCATTTCCTTGAGCTCGAGATTGAACGCCAGGTTGCCGCAGATCATCGCGCGGTCGGTGTCGGGGCTGAGCGCCGGCACCTCGAGATCGGCAAAGGCCTCGCCAGACCGCATCAGGTCGGTGATCCGGCCTTTCTTGGCGCTCTCTTCCCGGGTGGTGGTGGGGTAGTACTTGATCTTCTTCCAGAACCCGTCGCCGATCACCTCGTTCAGCAGTTCGTCGGCCTTCAAGCTCTCGATCAGCTCAGCCCCATAGGTCAGCTCGCCGGCCTCGCGGCAGGTGTGGGTGATGACGATCTCGTCGTAATCCTCGTAGGTCTGCGGCTCGCGCAGCAGCGAGGCGAAGGGCGCAAAGCCGGTGCCGGTGGCAAAGAACCACAGCCGCTTGCCGGGCAGCAGCGCGTCATGCACCAGGGTGCCCACGGGCTTGGGGCGCAGGATGATCTCGTCGCCGGGCCGGATGTGTTGCAGCTTCGAGGTGAGCGGGCCATCCTGCACCTTGATCGAATAGAACTCCAGCTCCTCGTCCCAGGAGGGCGAGGCGATGGAATAGGCGCGCAGCAGCGGCTTGACCTTGCCGGTCTCGGGGTGCGGGTCGCCCATCAGGCCGATCATCACGAACTCGCCCGAGCGGAAGCGCAGGCTGGCGGGCCGCGTCACCCGGAAGGAGAACAGCCGGTCGGTCCAATGGGTGACCGACGTCACGGTCTGGGCGTCCGGCAGGGTGGGCACTTTGATGGCTTTGGCTTCGGTCACGTTGGTCAACTCTGTCATTTCATCCTGCCGGCACGGTTGGCCGGCACCTCACTTTAAACGTTGCTGCAAGGCAGAGAAAGGGACGCGCTGTCGCGGGCGCGTCCCCTGCCCTCCGGTTCTGGCCCGTCAGACGCCGGCGCGCAGCCGCGACTGATAGTCATGGCCCTGCCAGTCGGCGCGAAAGACCCATTGGTCCTCGGGTTGCCGGGCGGCGAGATCGGCGGAGATCTCCACCTCGTCGAAGCCCGCGCGCCGCGCCATGGCATATTGGTCGGCCAGCACATGGCCGCGGGCGCGCAGGCGTCCGGTATACCCCTTGAGACGCAGCAGCCGGGCGATGGTAAAGCCCCGGCCATCGGCGAAGCTGGGGAAATCCACCCGGATCATCCGGAGCCCGGAAAATGTGTCTGCCACCGCCTCGACATCGGCGTCCGAGGCCAGATCAAGCGCCGTTTCGCCGTCGAAGGCATCGAAAAAATCCTCGGGCGCAAAGCCCGTGTCGCGCACGATCACCGTATCCGTCATGCTGTCTCTCCTTTTCGCACCATCCTGCCGTTGACAAAATGGATGCCGCATTCCTCTTTTTCCTCGCCGCGCCAGCGCCCGGCGCGGGGGTCTTCGCCCGGTTTCACCTTGGACGTGCAGGGGGCGCAGCCGATGCTGGGATAGCCTTGGGCCACCAGCGGGTGGCGCGGCAGGCGGTTTTCTTCCATATAGGCAGCCACGTCGCCCGGCGCCCAGAAAGCCAGCGGGTTGACCTTGATCCGGCCGGTGGCCGCTTCGATCTCGAAGAACTCCATCTGCGCCCGCGTGCCCGACTGAAAGCGTTTGCGGCCGGTGATCCAGCCGTCATATCCGGCCAGCGCCCCGTCGAGCGCTTCGGTCTTGCGCAGGGTGCAGCAGGCGTCGGTATCGGTCTTGTGCAACCGCCCGTCCGGGTCGCGGCGCGCCAGTTCGCCCGGGTCCGCATGGATGGCGCGGACGTTTTTCAGCCCCAGCCGCTCGGCGACCTCGGTCTGATAGACCAGGGTTTCGGCAAAGAGCATCTGGGTGTCGATGAAGAGCACCGGGGTGGTGCGGTCGACCATCGCCACGAGATGCAGCAGCGCCACGGATTCCGCGCCGAAGCTGGAGACCATGGCGATCTTGCCGAACTCGGGCCGCGAAAGCGCCGCCTCGAGCACCGAGGTCGCGCCGTGGTGGCGGAACTCGGTGTTGAGGCTGGCGATGGTGTCGCGCAGGTCTTTTATGTCGGTGACATGGGTCACTGTATCGCCTTTGCGTAGCTTGAAAGGGTGAACGGCCCGGCTGTCTCAGGCCGCCTTCTCGCGGGCTTCCGGATAGAGCAGCGCCTTGAACGGCTCGGCCCCGAGCCGGCGATAGGCTTGCAGGAAAGTCTCGTCGGCGTCGTTGCGCAGGTCGAGATAGCCCACCACCAGCCGTTCGATGGCCGGCACGATCTCATCCGCCGAAAAGCCCGGCCCGGCACGGGTGCCGATGCTCGCGGTTTCGGTGCCGTCGCCCCCGAGGGTGATCTGGTAATTCTCCACGCCCGCCCGGTCGAGCCCGAGAATGCCGATATGGCCCACGTGGTGATGGCCGCAGGCGTTGATGCAGCCCGAGATCTTGATCTTCAGGTCGCCGATCTCATGCTCCAGCTTGAGTTCGTCGAAACGGGTGGCGATCTCCTGCGCGATCGGGATCGAGCGGGCGGTGGCCAGGGCGCAGTAATCCATGCCCGGGCAGGCGATGATGTCCGACACCAGCCCGATGTTGGCGGTGCCGAGGCCTTCGGCCTTGAGCGCCCGGTAGAGCTCCGGCAGCGCGTCCTTGGGCACATGCGGCAGGATCACGTTCTGCTCGTGGCTGATGCGCAGCTCGTCATAGGCATGTTCTTCGGCCAGGTCGGCCATCACCCGCATCTGTGCGCCGGTGGCATCGCCCGGGGTCTTGCCATGCGCCTTGAGCGAGATCGAGACGATGGCATGATCGGCGCGGCGGTGGGCCGCGATATTGGTGTCGACCCAGGAGCGGAAGGTCGGGTCGTTGCTGTAGGCCGCCTCGAAGGCGCCGGTGGCGGCATCGCGGAAGTCGGGCGCGGCGAACTGCGGCTCGATCGCGGCCAGCATCTCCTGATCGACGCCGCCGAACTGCGATTTCAGCAGGGCGAAGCGCTCTTCGACCAGATCGCGGATCTTCTCGAGCCCGTTTTCATGCACGGTGATCTTGATCCGCGCCTTGTACTTGTTGTCGCGCCGACCAAGCAGGTTGTAGACGCTGACGATGGCCTCGAGATAGGGCAGCAGGTCGGCCTTGGGCAGGAACTCGCGGACCACCTTGCCCAGCATCGGGGTCCGGCCGAGGCCGCCGCCGACGTGAATGCGATAGCCGCGCTGGCCGTCCTGTTCGGTGATCTCGACGCCGATGTCATGCGACTTGATGACGGCGCGGTCGTTGGGCGCGCCGATCACCGCGATCTTGAACTTGCGCGGCAGGAACTGGAATTCCGGGTGGTCGGTGGACCACTGGCGGATCAGCTCGGCGGTGGGGCGCGGGTCTTCGACCTCGTCGGCGGCGGCGCCGGCGAAATGATCCGAAGTCACGTTGCGGATGGTGTTGCCCGAGGTCTGGATGGCGTGCAGGTTCACCTCGGCCAGCGCGTCGAGCATGTCGGGGATATCCGACAGTTTCGGCCAGTTGTACTGGATGTTCTGCCGGGTGGTGAAATGGCCATAGCCCTTGTCCCATTTCTCGGCCAAGAGCGCCAGCTGGCGCATCTGGGCCGAATTCAGCGTGCCATAGGGAATGGCGACCCGCAGCATGTAGGCATGCAGTTGCAGGTAGACGCCGTTCATCAGGCGCAGCGGCTTGAATTCATCTTCGGTCAGCGAGCCGTCGATACGGCGTTCCACTTGTGCGCGGAACTGGCGGTTGCGCTCGGCGAGGAAGGCGCGGTCGAAGTCGGTATAGCTGTACATGTCGTATCCTTGCGTTGGGCTGGGGCGAGATCGGGGTGGACCTCAGCCTTCGGCCTGTTTGCCGTGGAAATAATTCGAGGGGCCGGTACGACGGAACTCTTCGCGGAAATGGGTGGGTTCCGGCGTGCCGTCCTTCACCGCCACATCGGCGAGATAGACGCCCACCGCCTCGGCATGGCGCGACGAGGCGTCGAGCAGGCGCACCTCGGCATGGGCCTCGTCGGTGATGACCTCGGCCTCTTTCAGCGCGCGGCTCCAGCGGTCGTCTTCGGTGAGATAGACCACATCGCCCTCGATCAGGGCATTGGCGGTGATCACCTTGGGAGTAAAGGGACGGGGCATCAGGCAAGCTCCTGTGTCAGTGTGAGGTCTTTGTGGGCCATCCCCTGCCGGGCAAGGGCCGCTTCGCGCGGGGCGAGGCCATAGAAGGTGAGCGCGGGGCCATCGACCGAAGCCGCGGCGAGATCGGTGGGAAGATCGGCGAGACAGGTCTCGAGGATGCGTTGTTCGGCGCGCGAGGCATTCTCGATGAGTGTCACCGGGGTGGCGGGATCGGCGCCGTGCATCAGCAGCCGGCCCTGGATGAAACGGGCGGATTTCTTGCCCATGTAGATCGCCGCGACCTCGCCCTCGCGCGCCAGGGTGCGCCAGTCGTGATCGGCAAAGCCCTTGGTGTCGTGACCGGTGAGGAAGCGGACCGAGGAATTGCGGCCGCGCTTGGTCAGGCTCTGGCCGATGGCGGCGACGGCGGCCGAGGCCGAGGTGATGCCGGGCACGATATGCCAGCTCACACCGGCGGTCTCGACCGCGTCGATCTCTTCGTCGAGCCGGCCGAAGACGGTGCTGTCGCCGGATTTCAGCCGCACCACCTGGGCGCCCTGACGGGCATGATCGACGATCAGCGCATCGATGTCTTCCTGTTTCGTCGAGGGGCCGAAGCCCTCCTTGCCGACGTCGAGCAACAGGGCCTCGCGGCGCGCCAGCTCGAGGATTTCGGGGCTGATCAGCCGGTCGTGGATCACCACATCGGCCTCGTCGAGCGCGCGGCGGGCCTTGAGCGTCAACAGCTCGGGATCCCCCGGGCCGGCGCCGACAAAGGCCACGTGGCCCTTGCGCGACTGGCGCGAGAGGTGATCGGTCAGCAGGCCCTTCAGCGCCGCATCGGCACCCTCGGCGCCCTTTTCGTCAAAGGCGCGGGGGCCGGCGTTGAAATAGTAATCGGCCCAGAAATCGCGGCGCGGCCGGCCCATGGGCAGGGCATCGGCCATCTTGCGAAAGGCCTTGCCGATCCGTGCCAGCGGGCCGAGACGCACCGGCAGCCGGGCTTCGAGATCGGCCTTGATGGCGCGGGCCAGCACCGGGGCCGCGCCCTCGGTGCCGATCGCCACGGTCACCGGATCCCGGTCGACGATGGCGGGGGTGATGAATTCGCTGTCATGCAGGTTGTCGACGATATTGGCCAGCGCGCCTTCGGCGCGGGCCACGGCCGCGGTGCGGGCATCTTCGCCCGCGTCCTCGTCGGCGGCATAGAACAGCCGCGCGCCGGCGACATCGCCTTCGGCCAGCGGGCGCCGCACCAGGGTCAGGCGCCCGGCCTCGGCCCATTGCACGATCTCCCCGGCGGGATCGGCGGCATAAACCACGAGCGCAGCCTCGGTCTTGAACAGCAGCCGCAGCTTGGCCAGCGCCGCCTCACCACCACCGGAGACAACGACGCGCTGCCCGGCGAGGTTCACGAAGATCGGAAAATGCTGCATCTGACTCTCCTGCCTGTCCTAGGAGGATATATAGGAAATCTTCCCGTTTTGGCGCTAGTGGGTTGCGGATTTAAGGATGCTCGTTCTAATGGGGCGCAGAGAAGGAACGCTTGTTTCAAAAACGCGGGAAAGGCCGGACAGATGGCACGTATCGACGACACCGATCGGAAAATCCTCAAGGCGCTGCAAGAGGACGCCAGCCGCTCGCTGGACGAGATTGCCAAGGTTGTGGGCTCTTCCAAGACGCCGGTATGGAACCGAATCCGCAAGATGCGCGAGGCGGGGATCATTGGCGCGCAGACCGTGCAGCTCGATGCCGAGAAGCTGGGCTTCGAGGCTTGTTTCTTCGTGCTGATCCGCACCTCGGAACATGATGCCACCTGGCAGAAGGCCTTTCTGAAGGCGCTGAAGGAACGCCCCGAGGTGCAGGAGGCGCATCGGCTGGCCGGCGATATCGACTATATCCTCAAGGTGCGGGTGTCGAACGCGCGGGCCTATGACACGTTTTACCAGGCGCTGATATCAGAGGTGAAGGTACACAATGTCACCGCGCTGCTGTCGATGGAGGAGATCAAGTCGACGACGGCGCTGGCGTTGTGAGCGGCGGCCGATCCATCCCTGGATCGGTGCCGGTCTGTTGACGGATCGGATCAGCCCGGATCGGCCATGAGCCGCGCCTTCTCACCGGGGTCGTTGGGTTTCGAGATCGCCTCGGCCAGCGCTTCGAGGCTGTCGATGTTGTGGCCGGCGCGGAAGGTGTCGACATGCGGCAGCATGGTGCGGATGCCGGTGGCGCGGGCGGCGAATCCGTCCCAGCGCAGCAGCGGGTTGATCCAGATGAGATGGCGCGCGGACAGGTGCAGGCGTTCCATGGTCTTGTCGAGCGCATCCGGATCGCCGCGGTCGAGCCCGTCGGTGATCAGCAGCACCACCGCCCCCTGCCCCATCACCCGGCGCGACCAGTCGCGATTGAAATCGTGCAGGCAGTCGCCGATCCGGGTGCCGCCCTCCCAGTCCTGCGCCTCGGCCCCGGCGGCGGCCAGCGCCGCATCGACATCGCGGGTCGCCAGATGGCGGGTGATATTGGTCAGCCTTGTGCCGAAGGTGAAGGCATGCACCCGGGCCCAGCCCGCGCCCTTCTCGTTCGAGACCGCGTGCAGGAAATGCAGGATGATGCGGGAATAGGTGCTCATCGAGCCTGAGATGTCGCAAAGCACCACCAGGTTGGGCCAGCGCAGCCGCGGCTCCTTGAGCGCCAGCTCGCGCAGCTGGCCGCCGCGGCGCATCGAGAGCCGCAGGGTCCTGCCGAAATCGACCCGGTGGCCCTGATGGCTGGCGCGGGAGCGGCGCGACTTGATCGGCGGCACCGGCAGGGTGAGCCGGGCCAGCATGCGGCGGGCGCGGGCCATCTCCTCGGTGCTCATCTGCTCGAAATCGAGGCTGCGCAGCTTTTCCTCCGAGGACATGGTGCGCGCCGCATCGACCTCGATCAGCGGCTCCTCTTCGTCGCTCTCGGGCGGCGTCTCGGGCTCGGGCAGTTCGGCGCCGTCGAGCAGCGCCTCGGCGGCGCGCTTCTCGGCCGCCTTGGCGCTGCGCTCTTCCTGCACACCGCGGATGGCGGGCAGCATGAGCGACATCATGTGCTCCATGTAACGCGGATCGCGCCAGTAGAGGCGGAAGACCTGGGCAAAGACGGTGCGCTGCTCGGGCTTGTTGACGAAGACCGAATGCAGCGTCCAGTAGAAGTCGCGTTTCTCGGTGAAGCCCGCCGCCTCGACCGCGCGGATCGCCTCGATCACCCGTCCGGGGCCGATCGGCAGCCCGGCCTTGCGCAGCGCGCGGGCGAAATGGGTGATGTTGGCGGTGAGGGCCGGGTTTTCCGGCAGCTCGAGCGGGGCGTATTCTGGCATCTGTTGATTTTCGGGGGCGCTGCCCCCGGACCCCCGGGAATATTTTGGGCCAGAAGAAGGATCAGTCTGTGGATCTGGCGGTTTCGGCGTTCTGGTTCAGGCGGGTTCGAGGGAGGCGCGGGCCTCGTCGAGGATGCGCTTGGCCTCGGAGCCTTGCAGGCGGGCGATGTCGTCCTGGTATTTCAGGATCGCGCCGAGGGTGTCGGAAATCACCTGCGGCGACAGCGCGATGACATCGAGGGCGAGCAGGCATTTCGCCCAGTCGATGGTTTCGGCAACACCGGGGCGCTTGAAGATGTCCTCGGTGCGCAGGCGCTGCACGAAGGCCACGATCTCGCGCGAGAGGGTGTCGGCGGCCTCGGGCACGCGGGCGTGCAGGATCTCCATCTCGCGGCCGAAATCGGGGTAATCGACCCAATGGTAAAGGCAGCGGCGTTTCAGCGCGTCGTGCACCTCGCGGGTGCGGTTCGAGGTCAGGATGACGATCGGCGGTTCCGGCGCCTTGATGGTGCCGAGCTCGGGGATGGTGACCTGGTAATCTGACAGCGCCTCGAGCAGGAAGGCCTCGAAGGGCTCGTCGGTGCGGTCGAGCTCGTCGATCAGCAGCACCGGGGCGCCGGCCTCGTCGGGCCGCATCGCCTCGAGCAGCGGGCGTTCGATCAGGTAGTCGGGGCCGAAGAGCTCGGATTTCAGCAGGTTGCGGTCGGCGACGCCCTCGGCCTCGGCGGTGCGGATCGCCACCATCTGGGCCGGAAAATTCCATTCATAGACCGCCGAGCCAGCGTCGAGCCCCTCGTAACATTGCAGGCGGATCAGCCGGCGGCCGAGGCCCCGGGCGATGGCCTTGGCGATCTCGGTCTTGCCGGTGCCCGGCTCGCCCTCGAGAAACAGCGGCTTGCCCAGGGTGAGCGCCAGAAAGGCCACCGTGCCGAGCGCCCGGTCGCAGACGTAATCCTGAGCGCCCAGCATGGTCTGAACCGCGTCGATGCTTGCCGGTGTCTGTGTCATTCAAGCCCTCTCCCTTGTGCAGCAAGGGCTACACGCGCCGTCTTTGGGGTCAAGACGACAAAAGTCGCGTTGCCTCCGGTTCGCCCGCCCCGGCGGCAGCGCAATTGACGCAGGGCCGGCAACATGCGAGTTTTTGCAAAAAGATAACCAAGAGGCGGCAGTATCGCGGCGATCCGCGATCACGGGGCGGCAATGCAGAGCGTCAAACACGACGGTGAGGGTGCGGTTTCATGCGCATAGCCGCCGTGACATGTGTCAAGAACGAAGGCCCGTTCCTGCTGGAATGGATTGCCTACAACCGGGTGATCGGCGTGCGCGATCACCTGTTCTATTCCAACGATTGCTCCGATGGCACCGACAGGTTGCTGGATCGGTTGGCGGCGCATGGCGTGGTGGCCCATCTGGCCAATCCGGCCGAAGGCCGCAATTACCAGATGGAAGCGCTCAAACACGCCCGCGGGCAGGAGATGGTGCACGCCGCCGATTGGCTCTGGGTGGCGGATGTCGACGAGTTCCTCAACATCCACGTCGGCGATCACAGCATCCCGGCGCTGATCACGGCCTGTGGCGATCCGCAGGCCATTTCGGTGAGTTTCCGGTTCTTTGCAAATGCCGGGGTCACGCGTTTCGAAGACCGGCCGGTGATCGGCCAGTTCACCCGCTGCCACGCCCCCGACCTCTGGTGCGGCGAGAGCGCGATCGAGGTCAAGACTTTGGTGCGGCGCGATTTTCCGCTGCAATATTACGGCGCGCATCGACCGTTTCACAAGCCAAACAAAGCGGCGGCACCGGTCTGGAAGGACGGTGCGGGGCGCGATGTGCCCGAGGCCTTTTTGCGGGCCGCCAACAAGCGCCGGATCCGCAAGTTCCCGGCCAAGGGTGCGCGCAGTTTCGCCACGCTGAACCATTACGCGCTGCGCTCGCTCGACAGTTACCTGGTCAAGAACGACCGCGGCGACGTCAACCGCGAGAACCGGGAATTCGACGACAGTTACTGGCGCGAGCGCAACGACGGCGCCTGCGAAGAGCCCTCGATCCTGCGGATGCTGCCGAAGCTCGAGGCGCAGATCGCGGCCCTGAAGGCGCTGCCCGGCGTGGCGGAGCTGCATGCGGAATGCGTGCGCCTGCACCGGGCGCGGCGCGATGCGCTGGTGCAGCAGGCGCGGTATCAGGCGATGCAGGCGCAGCTGCGCGCGGCGTCGACCCTGCCGCCGGGCGAAGACGAGCTCTTGGCGCGGATCGGCGCCGCGCCGGTTCTGGCCCTGCCATGAGCCGGTTGCGGGTCATCAACCTCGGGCTGCCGAAATCGGGCACCACCACGCTGGCCCGCGCGCTGCGCAAGGCCGGGCTGCATGTGGCCGATCACCGGATCAAGCCGGTGCAGACCGACGAGGCCGCACTGCACGGGCGGTTCGTCGGCGAGATGATGTATGATGGCTATTTCCTGCGCGGCGATCCGCTGCACGGGCTCGACGTCTTTGACGGTTTTGCCGAGATCAACGCCCTGCGCCCGCCGCGCTCGATCTGGCCGCAGTTCGATTTCGGGCTGCTGGCCGCCATTCGCGCCTGTCACCCGGGCACGCGGTTTCTGGCGACCTGGCGGCGGCCCGAGGAGATCGCGGATTCCATGCTGCGCTGGTCGAACCTCGGGACAGAGCGGCTCCCGGCGGCGGATATTCCCGGCCTGCCCGCCGGCTATGGCGTGACGACCCGCGAACGCGAGACCTGGATCGCCGGGCATTACGCCGCGCTCGACCGGTATTTCGCCGGCTGTGAGGAGTTCCTGCGGATCGACGTGGCCGATGGGGCGGCGCCGGCGCGGATCGGCGCGTTCCTGGGCCGCGACCTGCCATGGTGGGGCAAAACCAACGTGAACCCGGTGCGCGCCGCGCAAGAGGATGACAGCGCATGAAGATCAGCCTGCATATCGGGCCCGACCTCTGGGCCACGACCCGGCTTCAGCAGGTGCTGGACGCCAAGCGGCGGCAGCTCTTGCGCAATGGCGTGCTGTTTGCCCGCACGCCGGGCGCGCGCAACCACACGCGGCTGTTCATGGCGGTGAGCGATCCCGGCGCGGTGGACACCCTGCGCCACAACCGGGGCTTTGCCGCGCCCGAGCGGCAGGCGCAGCTGCGTGCCGATGTGACCGAGGCGCTGGCACGCGAGGTCGAGGCCAGCGGCGCCGGGCATCTGATCCTCTCGGCGCATCAGTTCGGCAGCAGCCTGCTGACCGGCTCCGAGCTGGAGCGGCTGAAGGCCGTACTGGCGCCGATTTCCGATCGGGTCGAGGTGATTGCCCATCTGGACTGCCCGGCGCGGATGCTGTTGCGGCAGTATATCGTGCAGGTTCTGGATGGGCGGATGCGGCCGCTCGAGCTCGAACTGCGGCTGGCCGATTGCCCCGACTGGTGGGCGGCGGCGCTGGCCGACCGGCCCCGGGCGCGCCCCGACCAGGGGATATTCCCCGAGGTGCAGATGGCGCCGGCCTGGCTCGACTACCCCGCCCTGCGGCGCCATTGGGAGGCGGTCTTTGGCGCCGGATCGGTGCGGTTTCGGCCGCTGGACGTGGCGGCACTCTGCCGCGAGGATGTGACCGAAGAGCTGCGCACCTGCCTTGGCCTCGACGCGCAGATCGGCAAGCATGAGGCGATCACCGCGCCCGCCATGTCGTCGGCGGAATGGATGGCGCGCGCGCGGCAGTTCAACGATGTCCTCACCCGGCTTCTGGCACAGGGCGATCACCGCGTATCGCGGCAGATCTGGAAACGGATGCTGGGCGATCTGCGGCTGCCCGGCCCGGCGATGCAGGCCGGAACGCTGGCGCCGATCGCCGCGCGGTTTGCCGGCGACCTGGCGGCACTTGCGCAGGAGACGCCGGCCCTGGCCCCCGCCTTTACCGCCGACCGACCGCTCGCGCGCTGGCAGGAGGCCGAGACGACGGAGGGCTACCGCGCCTCGCAACACCTGCTGGCGGCCCTCCCCCGGATCGAAAAATCCACCCGCGAGGCGCGCGCCGCCGACCGCGCCACGAACGAGGCCGATGTCGCTGGGCTGTCGCGCCAGGCCGCCGCGCTGATGCCGCAGCTGGCGAAAGAGAAATTCGCGCAACTGCGGGGCGGGCCATTCGCGCCGCACAACCGGCTCGGGCGGGTCAACGAGGAAGAGCTGGCGCAGGCCTTTGCCCCGGCTCCGGCGCGCCGCCTGCCGCCGGGCTCGAGCGGCAATGTCATTGTCGGCTGCATGAAGAACGAGGCGCCCTACATCCTGGAATGGATCGCCTACCACCGCGCCATCGGCATCGACAGTTTCCTGATCTACACCAACGGCTGCGCCGACGGCACCGACGAGATCCTCTATCGCCTGCAAACCCTTGGCATGATCGAGCACCGCGACAACGAGAATTGGTCGGGCAAGTCGCCGCAGCAATATGCGCTCAACCAGTCGCTGAAAGAGCCGGTGATCCGCCAGGCCAAGTGGATCATTCATATCGACGTCGATGAATTCATGAACATTCGCTGCGGCAATGGCACGCTTCAGGATTTCCTCGACCGGGTGCCCGAGGCCACCAATGTCGCCATGACCTGGCGGCTGTTCGGCCACAACGGTGTCACCAGTCTCGACGACAACTTTGTCATCGACCAATTCGACAGCTGCGCGCCGAAGTTCTGCCCCAAGCCGCACACCGCCTGGGGGTTCAAGACCATGGTGCGCAATATCGGCGCCTACGAGAAACTCTCCTGCCACCGGCCCAACAAGCTTGTGCCGGACATGGCCGAGCGGGTGCATTGGGTCAACGGCTCGGGCCTGCCGATGGGCGACGAGGTTAAGAAGAACGGCTGGCGCAATTCCAAGCGCTCGATCGGCTATGACCTCTTGCAGCTCAACCACTACGCCCTGCGCTCGGCCGAGAGCTTCCTGATCAAGCGCCAGCGCGGCCGGGCGCTGCATGTCGACCGGACCATCGGGCTGAACTACTGGATTCGCATGGACTGGAACGATCACCGCGACATCACCATAAAGCGCAACCTGCCGCGGGTGCGGGCGGAATACGACCGGCTGCTGGCCGATCCGGTGCTGTCCGAGTGGCACGCCAGGGGGCTGGCCTGGCACCGGGCCAAGGCCGCCGAGCTGCGGCAGGTGCCGGAATTCGCCGAGCTTTACGACCAGGCCATGGCCCTGCGCCTGACCGAAACCGAACGCGCGGCCTATGCGCTGGCGCTCGACATGGAGACCTGAGATGAACGTCGAGACGCCGCCCGCCCGGGGCTTTATCCGCTCGCGCGGGATGCGGGTGCCGCGCCATCCCGGCATCACCACAGGCCGGATTCGTGCCGCGCTTCGGGCCGAGACCTTTGAGCGCAAGGAATGCGAGGCCGTGATGCGGGTGGTGCAGCAAGGCGACCGGGTGCTCGAACTGGGCGGCGGCATCGGCTATGTCTCGACGCTGATCGCCACCCAGCGACAGGCCGGGCGGCTGGTGAGCTACGAGGCCAACCCGGCGCTGATCCCGCATATCCGCCGGATGCACGCCGCCAATGATGCCGAGCGGATCGAGCTGCGCAATGCGCTGCTCACCCCCGAGGGTGGCGCCCCGCTGCCGTTTTACCTGCGCAAGAATATCCTCAGCTCGTCGCTCGATGGCACCGTCGATCCCGGCGCCATCACCGGTACCGTCGAGGTCGCGCGCCAGGCCATCGACCCGGTGCTCGAGGAGGTGCGGCCAGAGGTGCTGATCTGCGACATCGAGGGTGGCGAGGCCGCACTTTTGCCGGCCGGCGACTGGTCGTCGCTGCGCGCGGCGGTGATCGAGCTGCATCCGCAATGGATCGGCCAGTCCGGTGTTCAGGCGGTGTTCGACGCCATGCAGGGCGCGGGGCTGAGCTATTTCCCGCGCGCCTCACATGGCAAGGTCGTGACCTTCCGCCGGGGATGGTGAGCCGCATGTCCCCCGCCGGAGCCCGCTGATGCAGGCCACCGCCGTCCTGTGCCTGCGCGACGAAGGCGCCTTTGTGCTCGACTGGCTGGCGCATCACCGGACGGTGGGCTTTTCCCATGTGGTGATCTGCACCAATGATTGCGCCGACGGCACCGATCTGATCGCCGACCGGCTGGCGGCGCTGGGGGGCGTCACCCACATCCGCAACGACGGGCCCTATCATCAGGCCGGTATCCAGTTCACCGGGCTGAAGCTGGCGGGCAAGGTCAAGCCGGTGCGCAAGGCCGACTGGCTGATGGCGCTCGACATCGACGAATTTGTCAACATTCACACCGGCGGCCACCAGCTGCCCGATCTGATCGCCGCCCTGCCCGGAGCCAGCGCCATCACCCTGACCTGGCGGCTGTTCGGCAATGCCGGCGAAATCGCCTGGCGCGACGCCCCGGTGCCCGAGGTCTTTACCCGCGCGGCCCCCGAGGTGATGCATTGGCCGTGGCGGGCGCAGATGTTCAAGACGCTCTATCGCAACGACGGAAGCTTCCGGCAGTTGGGGGTGCACCGCCCGCGCGGGCTGCGCGACGGCCGCGCGGTGCAGTGGCGCGATGGCGCGGGCCGCACGCTCGATTTGCAGGCGCATGACCGGCGGGTGTTCTCGCCGCTGGGGCAACGCCATTGCCGCCTCGCCCAGCTCAATCACTACGCGCTGGGGGCGATGGAAAGCTTCGTCCTGAAATCCGCCCGCGGCCGGGCGGTGCATTCCGACGACCGGCTCGGCATGGACTATTGGACCGACCGCAATTTCAACACCGAGGAAGATCGCAGCATCCTGCGGCTTGGCGCCGAGGTGGCCGCGGAGCGCGCCCGGCTGGCCGCCGACCCCGAGCTGGCCCGCCTGCATGCCGCGGCGGTGGCCTGGCGTCATGCACGATTTGCCGAGCTGATGCAGACCGAGGACTACCGCGCGCTCTTCGGCCGCCTGATGATGACCCCGCCGTCGCATCCCCTCCCGCGCGACGCCGCTCGCAAGCTGATTGCCCATGCCCGGCGAAGCCAGCGACTAAGCCCCTGAATAGGCAGAATTCGTCAGGAATTCGCCTTGTTCCTCGGGGAATTCTTCCAACTTTCGCCTAAATTGTCGTTTAACCCTGAGGTAATCGCGCAAAAGCCGCGTGCGCTCCGAGGAATTGACGATGCAGGACACGCTGAACACATTTGACGCGCCGATGACTTCCTTGCCCAAGGCAAAGTGGTTCGGCGCGCTCAAGGACATCGCCGAGGAAGAGGGATTCTATGCCCCGCTCGGCCCGAAACACGCCGCCGCCTTCATCGAGGAAGGCGATACGCTGCTGGTGACCTTCGAAAGCTTTCAGGGCATCCAGGCCCTGTCGGAGACCGGCCAGCCGCTGGGCTTCGATCTGGTGCGCGCGATGGGCTGGTCGCATCTCGGCGTGGTCTGCGACGGCGAGACATGGTTCCGCACCGGCGAGGTCTATGAATTCTTCGACGAGCTGACCGACGATGGCTTCTTCGACGAATTCGACCGGGTGATCTTCTATGGCGCCGGGCCCTGCGGTTATGCGGCAACGGCCTTTTCAGTGGCGGCACCGGGCGCGACGGTGGTGGCGATCCAGCCGCAGGCGACGCTCAATCCGCGGCTTGCCGGCTGGGACGACCGGTTCACCGATCTGCGCGCGATGGATTTCACCTCGCGGTACGGCTATGCCCCCGACATGTCGCAGGGCGCCGATCAGCTGTATGTGATCTATGACCCGCGCGAGCCGCTCGACGCGATGCATGCCGCGCTCTTTCACGGGCCGCAGACCACGCTGCTGCCGGTGCCGGGCCTCGGCGACACGATCCAGAGCGACCTGCTCGAGATGTCGGTCCTGTTCCGCATTCTCGCCAAGGCCGGCACCGGCAAGCTCGACCCGCAAAGCTTCTACCGGCTGATGCGAGCGCGGCGCAGCCATCCGCCCTATCTGCGCAACCTGCTCGGCGCGCTGGATCGCGACCGGCGCACCGCGCTGGCCGAACGGCTCTGCCGCTTCGTGGTCTCGCGTCAGAGCGCGCCCAAGTTCCAGCGCCGGCTCGACGAGATCGTGGCCGACAAGAAAAAGGCCGGCTAAAGCCCTCTGGCACCCCTCACGCGGCTGGTGTAACTGCTGGCGCATGACCCAGAGCCTGACCCTCCGCCGCCCCGACGACTGGCACCTGCATCTGCGCGACGGCGCCATGCTGCGCGCCGTCCTGCCCGAAACCACACGCCATTTCGCCCGCGCCATCATCATGCCCAATCTGGTGCCCCCGGTGGTCACCGGCGCCGATGCCGCGGCCTATCGCGACCGCATCCTGGCGGCGCTGCCCGAGGGCGCGGATTTCACCCCGCTGATGACGCTCTATCTGACCGAGGACACCGACCCGGACGACCTGGCCGCCGCCCATGCCAGCGGGCTGATCACCGCGGTCAAGCTCTACCCGGCCGGTGCGACGACGAATTCCGCCAGCGGCGTTCAGGATTTCGACAGGGTGCGTCCGGTGCTCGAACGGATGGCCGAGATCGGCTGCCCTCTCTGCGTCCATGGCGAGGTGGTCGATGCCGATATCGACATCTTCGACCGCGAGGCGGTGTTCATCGACCGGGTGCTCGACCCGATCCGCCGCGCCACCCCCGGCCTGCGGGTGGTGATGGAGCATATCACCACAAAAAACGGCGTCGATTACGTCAAGGCGAACGACCGCGACCTCGGGGCCACGATCACCACCCATCACCTGATCATCAACCGCAACCACATCCTGGTCGGTGGCATCAAGCCGCATTACTACTGCCTGCCGGTGGCCAAGCGCGAGGAACACCGCCTCGCTCTGCGTGCTGCCGCCACAAGCGGAGACGCGCGCTTCTTCCTCGGCACCGACAGCGCGCCGCATACCGACCCGAACAAGGAAAGCGCCTGCGGCTGCGCCGGCTGTTTCACCGCCACCAACACCATGGCCCTGCTCGCCCATGTCTTCGAAGAGGAAAGCGCGCTCGACAAGCTCGAAGGCTTTGCCTCGCTCAACGGCCCCGGCTTCTACGGCCTGCCGGTCAACGACGCCACCCTCACCCTCACCAGGGGCGACGCCGTGACCTTCCCCGACAAGATCGAGACCGAGGACGGCCCCGTCACCGTCTTCGACCCGGGCGTTCCGGTGCATTGGCATGTCGCCTGATCTTCTTCTCTTTCCAAATACGCAATCCACCGCCTGCCACAGCAACGGACCCTCGCCATGATCCCCTCGACCTATCCCGCCAAGGAAGAAATCGCCCGCCTGACCGCCCGCATGCTGCTGGAAATCGGCGCGGTGAATTTCAACACCGACGCGCCCTATACCCTGGCTTCCGGCCTGCCCTCGCCGAGCTACATCGACTGCCGCAAGCTGATCTCCTTTCCGCGCATCCGGTCGACGCTGATGGACTTCCTCGCCGTCACGGTGATGCGCGAGGCCGGTTTCGAGGCCTTCGACAATATCGCCGGCGGCGAGACGGCCGGCATCCCCTTTGCCGCGCTGGTGGCCGAGCGCATGGCGCTGCCGATGACCTATGTGCGCAAGAAGCCCAAGGGCTACGGCCGCAACGCCCGGATCGAAGGTGCGATGTCCGAAGGCGAGCGGGTGCTGCTGGTCGAGGACCTGACAACCGACGGCGGCTCCAAGCTGTCGTTTGTCGATGCGATCCGCGAGACCGGCGCCAGCTGCGGCCATACGGCGGTGATCTTCTATTACGACATCTTCCCCGAGACCGAGAAGACGCTGGGCGATCACGGTGTCGCGCTGCACCATCTCTGCACCTGGTGGGACGTGCTGGCCGAGGCTAGGCGCCAGGGCAAATTCGCCGCCGAAACGCTGACGGAGGTCGAGACCTTCCTGAACGATCCACGTAAGTGGCAGGAAGCCAACAAGAAATAAATCCACCTGTGGACGGCTGGGGAAAACCCGGCCGCGACTCACCGGTACATTCAACATTTGGCAGAACGCCTGTAATCGGCTACCATATGAGCCGAGGCAAAAGCGATGTGACCTAAGGTCACAAAAGTTATCCCTGCGGGGTATCCACAGCGTTATCCAGATGGATTGGTGGCCCCGGTTTGGCTAGAACTGGGCACCATGGGGCAAAGACAAGAGCGGGCACAATGAACGAGATCACAACGATCAATCCCACAGGCGTGGAGATTCAATCCGAAGAGACAATGCCGCATTCGATCGAGGCCGAGCAGCAGCTTCTGGGGGCAATTCTCACCAACAACGACGTCTACGACCGCATCGCCTCGATCATCGGCGCGCGGCATTTCTACGAACCGGTGCATGCGCGGATATTCGACATCGCCGCCGCCCGCATCGCCAAGAACAACCTGGCCTCGCCGGTCACGCTCAAGGCCTTCATGGAAGATGACGAAGGCCTTCAGGAGCTGGGCGGCGCCGCCTATCTGGTGCGGCTGGCGGGCGCGGCGGTCAGCGCCTTTGCGGTGCGCGACTATGCGCAGATGATCTATGACCTCGCGGTGCGCCGCGACCTGATCGGGCTGGGCCGCGACATCTCGGCCAAGGCAGCGCGGGTCGATGTGGCGTCAGAGCCGCGCGAACAGATCGTCGAGGCCGAGCAGAAGCTCTACAAGCTGGCCGAACAGGGCCAGACCGAGGGCGGGTTCCAGTCCTTCCTCAAGGCGGTCACCGATGCGGTCAATGTGGCCAATGCCGCCTATCAGCGCGAGGGCGGGCTGGCCGGGCTCTCGACCGGGCTGATCGACATGGACAAGAAGCTGGGCGGGTTGCACCCTTCGGATCTTCTGATCCTGGCCGGGCGGCCCTCGATGGGCAAGACCTCGCTGGCCACCAACATCGCCTTCAATGTGGCCAAGGCCTACAAGCGCGGCCTGCGTCCCGATGGCAGCGAAGGCGCGATCGACGGCGGCGTGGTGGGCTTCTTCTCGCTCGAGATGAGCGCCGAGCAGCTGGCCGGCCGTATTCTCGCCGAAGCCTCCGAGATCTCCAGCCACAAGATCCGCCAGGGCGACATGACCGAAGAGGAATTCCGCCGCTTCGTCGATGCCGCCAAGGCGCTCGAGGCCTGCCCGCTTTATATCGACGACACGCCGTCGATTCCGATCTCGCAGCTTGCCGCCCGTGCCCGGCGGCTCAAGCGGACCCACGGGCTCGACCTTCTGATCATCGACTACCTGCAACTCGCGCGCGGCACCGCCGACAACCGGGTGCAGGAGATCGCCGAGATCTCGATGGGCCTGAAAGCCATCGCCAAGGAGCTGAACATTCCCGTGGTCGCGCTGTCGCAGCTCTCGCGTCAGGTGGAAAGCCGCGAGGACAAGCGGCCGCAGCTGTCGGACCTGCGGGAATCGGGCTCGATCGAACAGGATGCCGACGTGGTGATGTTCGTGTTCCGCGAGGAATATTACAAGGAACGGGAAAAACCCGGCGATCACGAACTCGACAAGATGGCGGAATGGCAGGAGGCCATGTCACGCCTGCACGCCAAGGCCGAGGTCATCATCGGCAAGCAGCGTCACGGCCCGATCGGCACCGTCGAGCTGAGCTTTGAAAGCCAGTTCACCCGTTTCGGCAACCTCGTCAAACCCTGGCAACAGGACGGCGGCGGCCAGAACTTCTAGAACTTTCGGAGCCGCGGCCGAGGCCGGGGCTTCCAGGAATAATCGAGCGAGGGCAGGTTTGCGGGTCGGACAGGGCAAGGTCCGGCCCGCAGTCATTCCGAGGCCCGCCGCCGCCCCTTGGCGGAGAGCCGCGAATGCACGCGGCGGTTCTGAATTCCCCCTTGACCTCGGGCACGCGCCGCCCGACTAAGCCCGCATGGCACAGGCGAAACTGACAATCGATCTCGACGCGCTGCGCAGCAATTGGCGCGCGCTCGACGCCCGCTCCGAGGGCGAAACGGCGGCAGTGGTCAAGGCCGACGGTTATGGCCTTGGTGCGCCCCGCGTGGCGCGTGCGCTGGCCCGCGCCGGGGCCCGCCGGTTCTTCGTGGCGCTGGCCGAGGAAGGCGCCGCCCTGCGCGAGGCGCTGGGCCCGGGGCCTGAGATCTGCGTCTTTTCCGGGCATATGCCGGGCGACACCGACATGATCAACGATCTGTCGCTGGTGCCGATGATCAACAACATCGACCAGATGCTGCGCCACGTCGAGGCCCTGCCCGGCGCGCCCTTCGGCATTCAACTCGACACCGGGATGAATCGGCTGGGCATGGAGCCTGCCGAATGGGCCGCGCTGCGCGATATTGCCCTGGCCCAGAACCCGGTGCTGGTGATGAGCCATCTGGCCTGCGCCGATGATGCGGCACATCCGATGAACGCGCGACAGTTGCAGGCCTTTCGCGAGATGACCGATGGCATCGATGTGCCGCGTTCGCTGGCGGCGACGGGCGGCATTCACCTCGGGCCGGACTATCACTTCGACCTGACCCGCCCCGGCGTCGGGCTTTATGGCGGGCTGCCCTTTGTCGATGCGACCCCGGTGGTGACGCTCGAGGTGCCGGTGATCCAGGTCCGCGAGCTGGAGCCGGGCGAGACCGTGGGCTATGGCAACAGCTTCACCGCCAGCCGTCCCAGCCGCATCGCCACGATTTCCGCCGGCTACGGCGACGGCATCCTCCGAGGCATGGGACCCAAGGCCAGCCTGATGGCGGGCGAGACGCGCTGCCCGGTCGCGGGGCGGATCTCGATGGATCTGATCGGCGTCGACGTGACCGATGCGCCGGAGTTGCCCGACAGGCTCGAGCTTCTTGGCCAGCACCAATCGATCGATACGCTGGCCGGATGGGCCGACACCATCGGCTATGAAATCCTGACCTCGCTGGGCGCGCGGCTGAGCCGGGTCTATCGCGGCGAATGAGCGGTCTGCTGTCCCCTGTCGCGGCGCTGGGACGCAGCATGCTGGCGCTTCTGGCCTATGTCGGACGGGTGGCGATCTTTGCCGGCGCGACGGTGGCCCATGTCTTCCGGCCCCCCTGGTACTGGCGCGAGTTCGGCTGGGCGCTGATGCAGATCGGCTGGCTGTCGCTGCCGGTGGTGGGGATGACGGCGCTGTTTACCGGCGGCGCGCTGGCCTTGCAGATCTATGACGGCGGCGCGCGATTCCAGGCCGAATTCGCCGTACCCTCGATCGTCGCCATCGGCATGGTGCGCGAGCTGGGCCCGGTGCTGGGCGGGCTGATGGTGGCGGCGCGGGTGGCGTCGTCGATTGCCGCCGAAATCGGCACCATGAAGGTGACCGAACAGATCGACGCGCTGGTGACGCTGTCGACCCATCCGATGAAATACCTCACCGTGCCGCGCGTGGTGGCGGCGACGCTGGCGGTTCCGGTGCTGGTGGCGGTGGGCGACAGCATCGGCATTCTCGGCGGCTACCTCGTTGGGGTGACGCGGCTCGATTTCAACGCCGCCGCCTACCTCAAGAACACCTTCGACTTTCTCGAGCTCTGGGACGTGACCTCGGGGCTGATCAAGGGCGCGGTCTTTGGCTTTATCGTCGCGCTCTGCGGCTGTTACTTCGGCATGAATTCGGGCCGTGGCGCCCAGGGCGTCGGCCGGGCGACGAAATCGGCCGTGGTCACCGCCTCGGTGCTGATCTTTGCCGCCAACTACATCCTGACCGAGGTGTTTTTCGCGGCATGATCACCCTCACCCACGTGCATAAATCCTTTGGTGACAACCACGTTCTGCGCGGCGTCAGCCTGCATGTGCCCAAGGGACAGTCGATGGTGATCATCGGCGGCTCGGGCACCGGCAAGTCGGTGACGATCAAATCGGTGCTCGGGCTGGTCGAACCCGACAGCGGCCGGATCGAGGTCGATGGACGCGAGGTGCACGAAGGCGACCGCGATGCCTTTCTGGCGCGCTTCGGCATGCTGTTTCAGGGCGGCGCACTGTTCGACAGCCTGCCGGTCTGGCAGAACGTCGCCTTTCGCCTGCTGCGCGGCGCGCTCAAGCGGCCGAAAGAAGAGGCGCGCGAGATCGCCATCGACAAGCTGCGCCGGGTCGGGCTGCGCGCCGCAGTGGCCGATCTTTTCCCCTCTGAACTCTCCGGCGGCATGCAGAAACGCGTCGGCCTCGCCCGCGCCATCGCCGCCGATCCCGAGATCATCTTTTTCGACGAGCCAACCACCGGTCTCGATCCGATCATGGCCGGCGTCATCAACGAGCTGATCCGCGAGATCGTCACCGAAATGGGCGCAACGACCATGACCATCACCCATGACATGACCTCGGTGCGCACTATCGCCGACCGGGTGGCGATGCTGCATGACGGGGTGATCCAGTGGGAAGGCCCGATTTCCGAGATGGACGGCGCCGACGATCCCTATCTGGCTCAATTCATCCGTGGCCGCGCCGACGGCCCGATCGAGGCGGTGCGATGACCTTTCTGCAACCGAGCCCGGCAGTGATGGCGCTGCTGAGCCTTCAGACCTTTCTCTATCTGCCGCTGCTGGCGATCTTGGCTGCGTGTCGCACCGGCGCCGCGCGCGGCCCGAGCCGCTGGCTCGGGCTGGCCAGCCTGGCGCTGGCGCTGATGGGCATGGCGGCGCATTTCGGCCCGCCGCTGCTCAATCTCTACACCGGGCCGCTGCCCCGGCTGGCGACGCTGATGACCAAGCCGGCGGGGGGCATGATGCTGCCGCTGATCGCCTCTGTGCCGCTGCTGGCCTCCGGCTTTGTCGCCGGGCGGGCATGGAAATGGGTCGACTGGGCGCATGTCGTGCTGCTGGCGGTGCTGCTGGGGCTTTGGGGATATACGCGGTTTTATTGAATGCGGCGCCTGCGGAGAATGAAATCCGGCCTGCGGCGCAGGTGCGCGGCCGTGCGGAGACATGACAAGATGCGCTGGATCAACCTGTCCTTGCTGGTGCTCTTTCCGGTGGCCTGGTTCGCGCCTCTGATGCAGGCCGGGCTGCTGCCGCTTTTCGGGCTGGAACGGATCAGCGTCATCACCGGGCTTCAGGCGCTGTGGTCGAGCGACGTGGTGCTGGCGCTGGTGGTTACGCTCTTTGCGCTTTTCGCCCCCTACCTCAAGACCATTGGCCTGGCGCTGGTGCATTTCGGGCTGGCCGACCCGCGGCTCTTGCCGGCGCTGACCCTGCTGGGCAAGCTGGCGATGGCGGATGTCTTTCTGATCGCGCTCTACATCACGGTGATCAAGGGAATCGGCGTCGGGCGAATCGAGACGCTCTGGGGACTGTATCTCTTTACCCTGTGCATTCTGACGTCGATTGGCTGCTCAATTCTCACAAAGCGTAACGAATCGAAATATTGATCACAGCAGATCGGCAAAGGTTGACCGACAATCAAATACTTCTAGGTCGAAAAGTCGCAGGCCTGCATACTCCTCTGGGCCGCCCATTTTCAGATCCTAGGGGGATCATATGCGCAATTTTCACACTGCCCTGCGGCTGGCCGCCGTAGTTTTCCAAATGATTTTCATGGCCTTTTATGCCGTGGCCGGCATCGGCCTGCTCGGGTTTACAATCGCGAGTGCCATGGGACAAGCCTCCTGGCTGACCCTGCCCATCCAGTTCGGCAGCAATCCGCCGGTCGATCTAGGCTGGATTGTCCAGATTGCCTTGACAGCCATGGTGCTTGGCCTGGTCGTCTATCTGCCATCCAATCAGCGCATCTTGCGTCTGGAGAACAGCCATCGCCGTTTTTCCATCAACATGCAGGATGTCGCCCGCGCCTATGACGCCGTTCACAAGGCCGACCGCGCCGGCGTCTTCGAGCTCAAGTCGGAATTCGACGCGGTTCGCGAACGCATGATCTTTCTTCGCAACCACCCCGATCTGAACGTGCTCGAGACCGATCTTCTCGAGGTGGCGGCCCAGATGGGCGCGATCAGCCACGAATTGGCCGAGGTCTATTCCGACGAAAAGGTCGATCGGGCCCGCGCCTTCCTCGCGCAGCGCCAGCAAGAGGTGAAGATGATCGAAGAGCGGCTCGACGAGGCCAAGGTGATCGCCAACGACATCCACAACTGGGCGATGCGGGTCGAGATCGAGGAAGATATCGCCCGCTCCGAGATCCAGCGGCTGTCGGAGCTTCTGTCCGACGTGATGCCGGAACTCGACCTGCCCGAAGGCGCCGACCTGCGGCAGGCCAGCCGGATGGCGAATGGCCGGATGATCGAACTCGCCGGGCGCCAGGCCGCCGAATAGCTCAGGATCGACTTGGCAAGGCGTCTGTCCTCGGGCATGACGCCTTATGGCCAAGACGAAAGCAACCTTTTCCTGCACCGCCTGCGGCAATGTCACCACCAAATGGTCGGGGCGCTGCGAAGCCTGCGGCGAATGGAACTCGATTTCCGAGGACAGCGGCATATCCGCCGGCCCGGCGGGAAAATCCCTGGGCGACGCCCGTGGCCGCGCCGTGGCGCTGTCGGACCTCTCGACCGAAGAGACACCCCCGCCCCGCACCCATTCCGGCATGGACGAGCTGGACCGGGTGCTGGGCGGCGGGCTGGTTCCGGCCAGCGCCATCCTCGTCGGCGGCGATCCCGGCATCGGCAAATCGACCCTGCTGTTGCAGGCCGCCGCGCGCTTTGCCGGCGCCGGGCTGAAAACCGTCTATATCTCGGGCGAAGAGGCCAGCGCACAGGTGCGGATGCGGGCGCAGCGGCTGGGGCTGACCCAGGCCGAGGTGCGGCTCGGCGCCGAGACCAACCTGCGCGATATCCTGACCACGCTCGATCAGGAGCGGCCGCAACTCGCGATCATCGATTCGATCCAGACCATGTGGGCCGACAACGTGGGCTCTGCCCCGGGCTCGGTGTCTCAGGTGCGGGCGGCGGCGCATGAGCTGACCTCCTTCGCCAAGCGCAAGGGCATGTCGGTGATCCTGGTCGGCCATGTGACCAAGGACGGCCAGATCGCCGGCCCCCGGGTGGTCGAGCACATGGTCGACACCGTGCTCTATTTCGAAGGCGAGCGCGGGCATCAGTTCCGCATCCTGCGCGCGGTCAAGAACCGGTTCGGCCCGGCGGATGAGATCGGCGTCTTCGAGATGACCGGCAGCGGCTTGCAGGAGGTACTCAACCCCTCGGCGCTGTTTCTCAGCGAACGCGGCACCCCGGCCCCCGGCTCGGTGGTGTTCTCCGGCATCGAGGGCACGCGGCCGGTGCTGGTCGAGATGCAGGCGCTGGTCGCGCCAACGCCGCATGCCCAGGCGCGGCGCTCGGTCGTCGGGTGGGACGGCTCGCGGCTGGCGATGATTCTCGCGGTGCTCGAGGCGCGTTGCGGCATCCCCTTTGCCGGGCTCGACGTCTACCTCAATGTCGCCGGCGGCATGAAGGTCAGCGAACCGGCGGCGGATCTGGCCGTCGCGGCGGCATTGCTTTCCGCGCGCGAAGATGCGGCATTGCCGCCGGAAACGGTGGTTTTCGGCGAAATCAGCCTATCTGGTGCCCTGCGCCCGGTGGGTCAGAGCGAAAACAGGTTGAAAGAAGCGGCCAAACTTGGTTTTACATCCGCGATCGTGCCCGAGGGCGGCAAGATGTCGGGCAACGGCGGCCTCTCGCTCAACCGCATGGCCGATCTGACCGCATTCGTGGGCGAAACGTTTGGTGCCGGGTAAGCGGCACCGCCAAGGGCAGTGAAGGGCAGGACATGGAAGGTTTTACACTGGTTGACGGCATTGTGGCCGTTGTCATCGTGCTATCCGCGCTGCTGGCCTATTCGCGCGGCCTTGTGCGCGAAACCATGGCGATTGCCGGCTGGGTCGCCGCCGCGATCCTCGCCTTCATCTTTGCCCCGCAGGTCGATCCGCTGGTCAAGGAAATTCCCGTGCTCGGCGATTTCATCCGCGACAGCTGCGAGCTGAGCATCATCACCGCCTTTGCCGTGGTCTTTGCCGGAGCGCTGGTGGTTGTCTCACTCTTCACGCCGATGTTTTCCTCGATCGTCCAGCGCTCGGCGCTTGGCGGACTGGATCAGGGACTCGGTTTTCTCTTTGGCGTGGCACGCGGCATTCTGTTGGTAGCGATCGCCTTTTTTGTCTACGAGACGGTGATCACCAGCCAGGACATCGCGATGATCGACGATTCGCGCTCGGCGCAGGTCTTCGGCCGGATGACCGACGCCATCGAAGAGCGCAATCCCGAGCAGGCGCTGGGCTGGGTCACCACGCAATACGAAGAGCTTGTCGGCGTCTGCGACGCCCCGGCCGAGTAAGCCCGCCCATCCTCGCCCGCGCGATCCAGGGCGGCGGCTGTTCCCGCAGCTGGTCCTGATCGGGCGGCCTGTGGCTCTCTCTTGGGCGCTAAGGACGGTGAAAGGTGCCGCAACGTAAGGTGCTCGCACGCCAGTTTTGCACAAGTCCGTCATAGTTCCGTGACATGTGCGCAATGAGGGCTTAAGTAACCCCCGTAAGCCACAACGGATTCGGAGCCACCCCTTGGCCGACGCCCAGATGCCCCCCGCCCACCCTTTCGATGACGACAAACTCAAAGAAGAATGCGGCGTTTTCGGCGTTGTCGGAGTAACCGACGCCGCCAATTTCGTGGCGCTCGGCCTGCACGCGCTTCAGCATCGTGGCCAGGAAGCCGGGGGGATCGTCTCGTATCACCCCGATCACGGCTTCAACTCGGCCCGTCGCTTCGGCTATGTGCGCGACAACTTCACCAAGCAATCGCTGATGGAAACGCTGCCCGGCGATCTCGCCATCGGTCATGTGCGCTATTCCACCGCCGGATCGAAAGGCCAGACCGCGATCCGCGATGTGCAGCCGTTCTTTGGCGAGTTCTCGATGGGCGGCGCCGCGATCGCCCACAACGGCAATATCACCAATGCCGATGCGCTCCGGCGCGAGCTGATCGAGCGCGGCTCGATCTTTCAGTCTTCGTCGGACAGCGAATGCATCATCCATCTGATGGCCCGCTCGCTGCAACGCCGGGTGCCGGAACGGATGCAGGACGCGCTGCGCCGGGTCGAAGGCGCCTTTTCCGTCGTGGCAATGACCCGCACCAAGCTGATCGGCGTGCGTGATCCGCTGGGCGTGCGCCCGCTGGTGCTGGGCAAGATCGGCGACGAGGGCTATGCGCTCAGCTCCGAGACCTGCGCGCTCGACATCATCGGCGCCGAACTGGTGCGCGAGGTCGAACCCGGCGAAATGGTGGTGATCGAGGGTGGCAAGGTGCACTCGCACCGGCCTTTCGCCCCCGCCGGTTCGCGCTTCTGCATCTTCGAACATGTCTATTTCTCGCGTCCCGATTCCATCCTCGGCGGCCGCTCGGTCTATGAGACCCGTCGCCAGATCGGCGTCGAACTGGCCCGCGAAGCCCCGGTCGAGGCCGATCTCGTCTGCCCGGTGCCCGACAGCGGCACCCCGGCGGCGATCGGTTTCGCGCATGAGAGCGGCATTCCCTACGGCATGGGCATCATCCGCAACCAGTACATGGGCCGCACCTTCATCGAGCCGACCGAGCAGATCCGCAACATGGGCGTGCGGCTCAAGCTCAACGTCAACCGCGCGCTGATCGAAGGCAAGCGGGTGATCCTGGTCGACGACTCGGTCGTGCGCGGCACCACCAGCCGCAAGATCAAGGAAATGATCCTCGACGCCGGCGCCAAGGAGGTGCACTTCCGCATCGCCTCGCCGCCCACCGCCTGGCCCTGCTTCTACGGGGTCGACACACCGCAGCGCGAAAAGCTGCTGGCCGCGACCATGAGCGAAGACGAGATGCGCGATCACCTGGCGGTCGATTCGCTCAAGTTCATCTCGCTCGACGGCCTTTACCGCGCCGTGGGTGAGGCCGAGGGCCGCAACAAGGCCTGTCCGCAGTATTGCGACGCCTGTTTCTCGGGCGAATATCCGGTCACGCCGGCGGATATGATCGAAAAAGGCTTTGAAATGAAGGCGGCGGAATAACTTCGGGGCAATCCCGCCGGACGCGAAACGCGACCGAGTGCCGCAACAAGCCGTAATCTGCCGCCCCGGTCGCGCATCGGGGCGTCATTCTGCCGATGATCTTTCGGTCACTTTCCCTATCCCACCGAACTGCATAGATGCCTTTCGCAGCATCGCAGTGCGACCACCTGCTCGATAGGTTTGCGGTGCTTTTACGTATGGGGAAAGCCACATGGCACAGACTGTCAAAATCACACCAGAAACCCGGGCAGCGGCGACGCAGAAAGCCGAACTGCCGATGACCGAAACCGTTCTGCTCGGCACGCTGACATCGCAATCCGGCACCAAGGCCATCCTGCGCAACGGCTTTGGCGGCGTCTCCACGGTCAGCGTCGGAGAACATATCAATGGCGGCGAAGTCACCGCGATCCGCGATGGCGAGGTCTACATCTCGCAAGACGGGCGTGGCATCAAGCTGACCATTCCCGGCTCCTGACCGGCCGCGATCCGTCCGGGACATGGCGGCGCCCCGAGCGGGGCCGCCATTTTCCGGCGACGCCCGCTTGACCTTCGCGCCGAACCGCACCAAACCCGGGCGCATGACCGAGAAAACCGCCCTGATCACCGGCGCCTCCCGCGGGCTTGGCGCCGCGCTGGCCGAAGCGCTGGCGCCGACGCATCACATCATCGCCGTGGCCCGCACCACCGGCGCGCTCGAAGAGCTTGACGACCGGATCCAGGCCAGGGGCCATAGCGCCACCCTGGCGCCGATGGACATCACCACCGAGGCCGCCATGGCGCAGCTCTGTCGGGGCATCCATGACCGCTGGGGTAAACTCGACCTCTGGTGCCACACCGCGGTGCATGCCGCGCCGCTGACGCCGGCCGATCACCTCGACATGAAGGACTGGCAGAAAAGCATCGAGGTCAATGTCACCGCGCTGGGCCGGTTGATCCCCTTTATCGCGCCCCTGCTGGGCACCGAGGGGCAGGCCGTGTTCTTCGACGATCCGCGCGCCGGGCAGAAATTCTTTGCCTCCTACGGCGCCACCAAGGCGGCGCAGATCGCGCTGGCGCGCAGCTGGCAGTCAGAAACCGAGCTCATGGGCCCCAAGGTGCATGTGCTGGAGCCGGCGCAGATGCCAAGCGGCACCCGGGCACGGTTCTTTCCCGGTCAGGATGCCGGCGAACTGGCCCGCCCGCGGGACGAGGCGGCCCGGGTCCTGGCGGCGCTGGGGCTGGGCTGAGACCAGCCCCGCCAGCATGGTAAATCGGCACCGGTCCGGGGACGGATCGGCCCTGCCCCGGCTTGCCCCGGGGCCCCTGCTCCACTAAGCAGAAGCGAGTTGTTCCCTGGGGTATTCATGCGCATTCTCATCACCAATGACGACGGCATCAACGCATCGGGCCTAAAGGTTCTGCATCAGATCGCCACCGAGATCGCAGGCCCCGACGGCGAGGTCTGGACTGTGGCCCCGGCCTTCGAGCAATCGGGTGTGGCGCATTGCATCTCTTACACCCATCCCTTCATGGTCTCGGAAATGGGCAGGCGCCGCTATGCCGCCGAGGGCAGCCCGGCAGATTGCGTCATGGTCGGCCTGCACGACGTGATGAAGGACAACAGGCCCGACCTTGTGCTCTCGGGCGTGAACCGCGGCAACAATTCGGCCGAAAACGCGCTTTATTCCGGCACTCTGGGCGGCGCGCTTGAGGCCGCGCTTCAGGGGCTTCCGGCGATGGCGCTGTCGCAATACTATGGCCCCGAGAACCGAGACCTCGACGATCCTTTCGAAGCCGCGCGCCAGCATGGCGCCGATGTCGTCCGCCGGGTGCTCAAGGCGCGCCTGGCCAATCCCTCGGCCTATCAGCTGTTCTACAATATCAACTTTCCGCCGGTCTCGGCCAAGAGCGTCAAGGGCACCCGCGCCACGCCGCAGGGCCTGCGCGAGAACACCGCCTTTAGCGTCGAACCGCAGCTCTCGCCCTCGGGCCGGCGGTTCTTCTGGATCCGCGGCGGCGACCAGCGCGCCCCGGTGGCAGCCAACAGCGACGCCGGCGTCAATCTCGACGGCTATATCTCGGTCACCCCGATGCGCGCCGATCTGACCGCGCCGGATGCGCTCGAGGCGTTGCGGGGCGTACTGGAATGAGCCCCGAAGCCGAACGCAAGATGCAGTTCCTCTATGCCGTCCGCTCCAAGGGCGTGACCGACCGGCGGGTGCTGATGGCGATGGAAAAGATCGACCGCGCCGATTTCATCCAGGGCTTCTTTTCCGAACGCGCCTATGAGGACATGCCCCTGCCGATCGCCTGCGGCCAGACCATCAGCCAGCCCTCGGTGGTGGGGCTGATGACCCAGGCGCTCGACGTGCAGCCGCGCGACACCGTGCTCGAGGTCGGCACCGGCTCCGGCTATCAGGCGGCGATCCTGAGCCAGCTGGCGCGACGCATCTACACCGTCGACCGCCACAAGCGGCTGGTGCAGGGGGCGCGGGCGGTGTTCGACAAGCTCGACCTGGCCAATATCACCGCCTTCACCGCCGACGGCTCCTTTGGCCTGCCCGATCAGGCCCCGTTTGACCGCATCCTCGTCACCGCCGCCGCCGAAGACCCGCCCGGGCCGCTTCTGGCGCAGCTGCGGGTGGGTGGTGTCATGGTGCTGCCGGTGGGCCAATCGGACGCCGTACAGCGCCTGATCCGCGTAAAACGCGGGCCGGAGGGCTTTGAATACGACGAATTGCGCGCCGTGCGCTTTGTGCCGCTGGTCGAAGGGCTTGGGCGTGACACGTGAACGGTGTATAGAAATGTTAACGTCAAATCCGGGCCAACCGGACGAAGTTTGAGGGATATCGAGATGTGGAGTTTTCCGCCCCGCTTTCCGGTGATCATGGCTGGCTCGGCGCTGGCCGTTCTGGCGGGCTGTGAGAGCCTGCCCAACGATTTTGATCTGCGCGGCAAGATCGGCGACAGTCGGTATGACACGTCCGAAGCGGCGCGCAATGCCACAGCGAACAGGCCAAGTCCCGACGATCGCGGGATTATTTCCTATCCCAATTATCAGGTTGCGGTGGCCCGGCGCGGCGATACCCTGGGCGGACTGGCCGGACGCATCGGCATGAACGTGGCCGATCTGGCGCGGTTCAACGGCATGCGGCCCGACGACAGCCTGCGCGCCGGAGAGGTCATCGCCCTGCCCTACAAGGTCGATGAACCCGCCGCAGGCCCGATCCGCCCCGCCTCCGAGGCGCGCGACCTCACTGCGATTGCCGGTGCCGCCATCGACAATGCCGCCGCCACGCCGGTGCAGACAAGCGAACTTCCGCCGGTCCAGACCGGCACCGAGCCGGTGCGCCACCAGGTCGCGCGCGGCGAGACCGCCTTTACCATTTCGCGGCTCTACAATGTCTCGGTGCGCTCTCTGGCCGAGTGGAACGGTCTCGACCAGGAATTTACCGTGCGCGAGGGGCAATTCCTGCTGATCCCCACCGTGCGCGAAACGGCCGCCGTCGCCGAGCCCGAACCGCTGGAGACCTCCGAACCCGGCCAGGGCTCGCCCACGCCGACCCCGCCGAGCGCCGCCAAGCCGCTGCCCGCCGCGACGCCGGTCGCCGCCGCAACGCCGGTGCCGACGCCGCCTTCGCCCGATCTCGGCAAGGAGCAGACCAAGACCCCGGCCAAGGCGACACGGATGCGGATGCCGGTCAGCGGCTCGGTGATCCGCGAATACGCCAAGGGCCGCAACGACGGCATCGACATCGCCGCCAGCGCCGGAACCCCGGTCAAGGCCGCCGAAGCCGGCACCGTGGCCGCAATCACCGCCAGCGCCGACCAGGTGCCGATCGTGGTGGTGAAACATGCCGACAACGTGCTGACCGTCTATGCCAATGTCGATGGGATCACCGTCAAGAAGGGCGACAGCGTCAGCCGCGGCCAGACCCTGGGCAAGGTGGCGGCGGGCGATCCGGCCTATCTGCACTTCGAAGTGCGCGAAGGTTTCGAAAGCGTCGACCCCCTGCCCTACGTCCGCTGATCCGAGGTCCGCTTCTTGAGGCGGGAGGCCCCGGGTCAAGCCCGGGGCGGGCTGATTGTGGTCGGCTCGCGGCGGTGGGCCGCTATGGCCACAAGATCTGTAAAGCACTCGTCATGCGAGCACAGAGCGTGTCACGCACCGGCCGCTGTTGCTGCGTCGAGACCCGGCATCGGAGCCGGGCCAGCGGCGACCCGCGGGATGCCGCTGCGACGCTGGCAATGGCCACGCTTTATGGCAGCCCAGCCCGTAGAACACCTGATCAATGCACTTGGAGCGGCCAAAGCGGCAGCCCGATGGGGCGGGCCGCCGCTGACCCGGCGGGCTGCGCCCTTGTTCCGGGCCCGGCAGGATGCGAGCGTGTCGAATAGGACTTTGCCGCGCGGTGGTGCCGCCCAATCGGA
The DNA here is from genome assembly GCF_028807375.1 of Marinovum sp. PR37. Classification (NCBI taxonomy): domain Bacteria; kingdom Pseudomonadati; phylum Pseudomonadota; class Alphaproteobacteria; order Rhodobacterales; family Roseobacteraceae; genus Marinovum; species Marinovum sp. PR37. The sequence continues at coordinate 61,467 of NZ_JARAML010000010.1, forward strand.
TCCGGCCCAGGCGAGCCGCCAGCCTCAGCTCAGCGCCACACCCCTGCGGCCTGCGAGGTCGGTAAAGAACTGCCAGGCCACCCGGCCGGACCGACCGCCGCGGGTCGCCTGCCATTCGACCGCCTCGGCGCGCAGCTCCGCGCTGTCCATCTCCAGACCATAGGCCGCGCAATAGCCGCCGATCATCGTCAGGTATTCGTCCTGGGTACAGGGATGGAACCCCAGCCAGAGACCAAAGCGGTCCGACAGCGAAACCTTTTCCTCGGTCGCCTCCGACGGGCTGATCGCCGACGACCGTTCGTTCTCGATCATGTCGCGCGGCATCAGGTGGCGGCGGTTCGAGGTGGCGTAGAACACCACATTGTCGGGCCGGCCCTCGATGCCGCCGTCCAGCACCGCCTTGAGCGACTTGTAGTGCTGGTCGTCATGGCTGAACGACAGGTCGTCGCAGAACAGCACAAAGCGCTCCTTGCGGCCGCGCAGGAGCCCCAGCAACCGCCCCACCGACGGCAGGTCCTCGCGTTGCAGCTCGACGATCTTGAGCCCCTCGCCCTGGCGCAGAACCTCGGCGTGCACCGCCTTGACCAGCGAGGATTTCCCCATGCCCCGCGCGCCCCAGAGCAGCGCATTGTTGGCCGGCAGGCCGCGCGCGAACTGCAAGGTATTAGCCAGCAGGGTGTCCCGCGCCCGGTCGACACCGATCAAAAGCGCGATGTCCACCCGGCTGACCTCTGGCACCGGTTGCAGCCGATCCGGCTCCACATGCCAGAGAAAGGCCTCGGCGGCGGTGAAATCAGGCGCGTCCAGAGGTGCGGGCGCCATCCGCTCCAGCGCGGCGGCGATACGTTTCAAAGCTTTACTCATTAACTCTTGTCCGGTTTCCCAAGATCATCTTCGTCCTCGTCGAATTCCGACATCAGCGGATCATCGGCAAGGTCTTCGTTCTCTTCTTCATCCTCGAACCACAGGCCCTGTGCGCGCAGATCGGCCTCGCGCTTGCGGTCGACCCGGCGCACCAGGAAGATCGACACTTCGTAGAGCCCGTACACCACCACGAAAAGGATCACCTGGGTGATCACATCGGGCGGTGTCACCAGCGCCGCCAGCACCAGGATGCCGACAACCGCATATTTACGCACCGCGCCCAGACCCTCGGCATTGACCAGCCCGGCCTTGCCCATCAGCGTCAGCAGGACCGGGAGTTGAAAGCAGAGGCCGAAAGCGACGATGAACTTGATCGTCAGGTTCAGGTACTCCTGCGCCGAGCCCTGGAAGACCACCGACAGCCCCTGCTCGATCTCTTCGCCGACCACCGCCTCGCCTTCGGCGCCGAACTGCTGAAAGCCGAGGAAGAAGTCATAGGCCAGCGGCGTCACCACGTAGAAGGCAAAGGCGGCGCCGAGGAAGAACATGAAGGGCGAGGCGATCAGGAACGGCAGGAAGGCGCCTTTTTCCGACTTGTAGAGCCCCGGCGCAACAAAGCGCCACAACTGGTTGGCAATAAAGGGAAACCCCAGGATGAAGCCCCCTAGGAACGAGACCTTGATCGCCACGAAGAAACCTTCCTGCGGCGAAATGAAGATCAGGTCGCAATCCTGCCCGCGCTCGGCCAGAACCTGGCAGAGCGGATCGGTCAGGAAGTTGAAGATCGGCGTGGCCACGGTGAAACAGATCACCATGCCGATCAGGAAATAGACCACGCAGCGGATCAGCCGCGTGCGCAGTTCCGCCAGATGCTCGATCAGCGGGGCCGAGCTGTCTTCGATCTCGTCGCTATGGCTCATCAAAGGTCTTTCGTGTCCTTGGCCGGCTGGTCGGCCGCCGCTTCCGCTGCCTCGGCGGCCTTGATTGCCTCATCCGCCTCGCGCCGCTTGCGTTCCGCCGCGGCCCGGGCGGTGGCGGCCTGGATCTTTCTGGCCTGTGCGTCGCGCTTGGCGCTTTCGGCGTCGTCGGGCTTGGGCGCGCTGGACGTATTGTCGCCCTTGGAGCCGCCGGTCTTCTTGCCGTTTTCCAGATCGCCCAGCGGATCGGCCACCTGCCGCGCCGCATCCTTGACCCCGTCCATCGCCGATTTCATCGGGTTGGTCGCGGTGTGGATGGTCTTCTTGATGTCGCTCACCCCGGCTTCGTCGGCGGCCTCGTTCATGGCGCGGCTGAATTCGCGCGCCATGCCGCGGGCGCGGCCCACGAACTCTCCCGCGCGGCGGAACAGCACGGGCAGGTCCTTAGGGCCGACGACGATCAGCGCCACCACCCCGATGACCAGAAGCTCGGTCCAGCCAAGGTCGAACATCTGCGGTTAAACCTTGTCTTTTTCGTCGTTCGGGGTGACGTCCTTGGCGCTGTCGCCGGTCTTGTCATCGAGTTCGTCACTCTCTTCGCTGCCGTCCTTCACGCCTTTCTTGAACGCGGTGATGCCTTTGCCCACCTCGCCCATCAGCGACGAAATCTTGCCGCGCCCGAAAAGCACCAGCACCACGACGGCAATCAGAAGAAGGCCGGGAAGGCCGATATTGTTCAGCATGGGTTCTGTCTCCACATCTCGCGCCCGCGCCAGCCGCGCGGCCTCTCGCTGCCTTGCATAAAGCCTTCGCCCCCGCCCTGAAAGTGGCAAAACACCCTATTCCGGGGCGCGGGGCGTGGCAATTTCGGGCGCATTTTGACATAGGATTGTCAAGTGACAGATTATTGTCAGTAATGGGCAAAAACTGGGGGCGAATCACGCGATGAAACGGGCCGACCGGCTGTACCGGCTGATGGAGCGTCTGAAGGATGGCTCGCTGCACCGCGCCGAGGATCTGGCGCGCGAACTCGGGGTCTCGGTGCGCACGATCTACCGCGACATGGACACGCTGATCGAAAGCGGCGTGCCGGTGATCGGCGAGCGGGGCCTGGGCTATTCGGCGCAGGCGGCGATCACCCTGCCTCCGATCAACCTCACCGATGCCGAGCTCGAGGCGCTTCATCTGGGGCTGGCGGTTGTCGCGCGCTCCGGCGGGGACGGGATGGAAGAGGCCGCCCGCGCGCTGATGGCCAAGATCGACGCGCTGCTGCCCGAGGATCACGCCGCACCGACGCAATTTGCCTTTGCCGCCTACCCCTTCGAGGCGGCGGCGCGCGGCTTTCGCCACATGCCGGCCTTTCGCGCGGCGATCCGCGCCCGGCAGAAGCTGCGGATCACGCTGAGCGACGGCACGCGGCACGACCTGCGGCCGCTGGAGCTGCGCTATTGGGGGAGGATCTGGGCCTGCGTCGGATGGAGCGAAAGCGCAGGTGATTTCACCAGTTTCCGCATTGACCAGATCGAGGCGCTGGCGCCCCTGCCCGGCCTCTTTGTCGAGGAGCCAGGCAAGAGGCTACAGGATTATCAAGCGCGTCCGGGCCGTTAGGGCTTGCGACGCGGCGGCTGGTTGCCGCCCTTGCGAGGGCCTGCGGATTTACCCGGCGGGGTGAAGCGCTTGGAGGTGTCCGAGGCATTGGCGCGCGGCTTGGCCGGCTTACCCGGCCCTTTGCCGCCGGGAACACGGCCCGCCAAGGCCTTGCCCGGCGCCGGTTTGCCGGCCGGTTTTCCGGCCGGTTTGCCGCCGGGTTTGCCACCCGGCTTGAACGGTTTTCCCGACTTGTCGCCACGGTGTTTCGGCGCCTTGTCGAAATCGCGCGGCTTGTCGTCACGGCGCGGCGCATCCGCCGATTTGCCGCGTTTCTTCGCCGGGGCATGGGTTTCGGGATCGGCGGGTTTGTAGGGTTTCGGCGCCGGGCGCGGCTTCGGTGCCTCGTCCCGCGTCGCGCGCGGCGCATCGAAGTCGCGCTTTGGGCGCGGCCCGTCGAAATCGCGTTTCGGGCGCGGTTTGCCCGGCCCGCGGTCATCGCGTGGCGGGCGCGGACCTTGCGGCGGCGCCTCGGCCGGACGCACGGTGATATTCTCGTCGAGCACGTTGCCCGCGCCGAGATTGGTCAGGAAGCCGGGTGCCACGGCTTCGGTCAGTTCGACGAAGGTCTCGTTCTGCTGCACCCGGATGGCGCCGATCGCGTCCTTGTCGAGCCCGCCGGCGCGGCAGAGCAGCGGCAGAATCCAGCGCGCCTCGGCCCGGTCATCGCGGCCCACCGAGAGCGCGACCCAGGTGCTGGGACCGAAGGGCTTGCGCTCCTTGCGCTCGGGGCGGGTGTTGGGATCGGAAAGGTCTTCGGGCGCGGAATAGCGCGACCGCGCCAGCCGCAGATAGGCGGCGGCGATCACCTCGGGACTGTGCAGTTCCAGCAGGCGGCCGGCGAAATCGGCCTCGTCGGGCTTGATCTCCTCGGCCCAGGTCGGATCGGCCAGAAGCCGCTCTTCGTCGCGGCGCAGGATCTCGTCGGCGCCAGGGGCCTCGGTCCATTCGGCGGTGACCTTGGCCATCTTGAGCAGACGCTCGGCCTTCTTCGTCACCTTCGGCGGCACGATCAGCGCCGAGACGCCCTTGCGCCCGGCGCGGCCGGTGCGGCCCGAGCGGTGCAGCAGGTTTTCGTAGTTCGACGGCAGCTCGGCATGCACCACCAGTTCGAGATTGGGCAGGTCGATGCCGCGCGCCGCCACGTCGGTGGCGACGCAGACCCGGGCCCGCCCGTCCCGCATCGCCTGGAGCGCATGGGTGCGCTCGCTCTGGCTCAGCTCGCCCGACAGGCAGACCACGGAAAAGCCGCGGTTGGCAAAGCGCGCGGTCAGCCGGTTCACCGTGGCGCGGGTATTGGCAAAGACGATGGCGTTCTGGGCGTCGTGATAGCGCAGCACGTTGATGATGGCGTTTTCCGCATCCTGCGGCGCCACCCGCAGCGCCTGATAGGCGATATCGGCGTGCTGGCCCTTTTCCGCCAGGGTGGTGACGCGCACGGCGTCGCGCTGGTAATTCTGCGCCAGCTTGACGATCATCGGCGGCACCGTGGCCGAGAACAGCAACGTGCGGCGCTCTTCCGGCGCCTCGCCCAGCATGAATTCGAGATCCTCGCGGAAGCCGAGGTCGAGCATCTCGTCGGCCTCGTCCAGAACCACCGCGCGCAGGTCGCCCATCTCGAGCGAGCCGCGCTGGATGTGGTCGCGCAGCCGGCCCGGGGTGCCGACGACGATATGCGCGCCGCGCTCCAGCGTGCGGCGTTCGTCGCGCATGTCCATGCCGCCGACACAGGTTGCCATCCGCACACCGGCCTTTTCATACAGCCAGGTCAGCTCGCGGCTGACCTGAAAGGCCAATTCGCGGGTCGGCGCGATGATCAGCGCCAACGGCGCCGCGGCGGGACCAAAGCGGCCCGTCTCGTCCAGCAGCGTCGGACCGATGGCGAGGCCGAAGCCCACCGTCTTGCCCGAGCCGGTCTGGGCCGAAACGAGAAGGTCGGAACTGGCCAGCTCCGGGTCGGTGACTGCCGTCTGCACCGGGGTCAACGTGTCATAGCCACGCTCGGCAAGCGCATCGGACAGGGTCTGGATCATGTGGAAAACCGTTCTGAGTGGCGGGCGGCATGGTGCCAGCCCATCTGCCCCGAAGGACAGGTTGCGAAGCCGCCCGCCTAGCGCAAAGCGCGGCGGATGTACATGGTCAATTGCCCCTGGCGCGATCTGTCGCAGCGGGGGTCAGCCGACGCGGGGAAAGACGAAACAGCGGTCGCGGCGGATCGTGAGCCAGAGCGGCGTGCCTTTCTTGGGCAGAAAGACATTGGGCACCGTGGCGCGCAGGCTGGTGTCGTCGTGGTCCATGCGGAACTCGACAAGGCTTTCCTTGCCCATGAAGCGGGCGCGTTCCACCACGCCGCGCGCCGCCACGCCCCGTTCGGCGGTGGGATGCGGGCCCTGGCCCGCGCGATCAAAGTCGATGCCGACGTGCTGCGGCCGAAAGACGATCTCGACCTGGGCGCCGTCCGGCAGGCCGGGCGCCAGGAAATCGCCGAACGGCGTATCCACCAAAGCTCCGTGAACTTCGCTCTCGATCACGTTGACATCGCTAAAGAAAGCCACCGCTGCCTTGTCCTTGGGCGCGCGGTAGATATTGTAGGGCGCGCCCTGCTGCACGATCCTGCCGTCGCGCATCAGCGCGATCTCGTCGGCCATGCGCATCGCCTCTTCCGGCTCATGGGTGACCAGCAGGACGGCAGTATCCTCTTCCTTGAGCACCGCCAGGGTTTCGTCGCGGATGCCGTCGCGCAACCGGTTGTCGAGGCCGGAAAACGGCTCGTCCATCAGCATGATCTTGGGCTGCGGGGCCAGCGCGCGGGCCAGCGCCACGCGCTGCTGTTCGCCGCCCGAAAGCTCATGCGGATAGCTGTCGATGAACCGCTCCAGACCGACCTTGGCCAGCATCTCTTCGGCCCGTGCGCGCGCCACCGCGCCGCGCTCGGTCAGGCCGAAAGACACGTTGCGCCCCACCGTCAGATGCGGAAACAGCGCGAAATCCTGAAACATCAGCCCGATCGAGCGGCGTTCGGGCGGCACCCGGAACAGGGTGTCGCAGATCAGCTCGCCGTCGACATAGATCTCGCCCGCGTCCTGCATGTCGACCCCGGCGATCATCCGCAGTGTCGTCGATTTTCCGCAGCCCGACGGCCCGAGCAGGCAGGTCACCTGCCCCGGCTGGATCGAGAGCGAAACATCGTCGACCACCCGGCGCCCCTCGAAATTGCGGACGAGGTTGCGGATTTCCAGGCGCGGCGGAGGGAGGGTCTGCTTGGTCTCGGGCGGCAAGGGGGCCTCTCGCGTTTCCCGATCAAAACAATCGGCTTCGGCGTGAGATAACAACCCCGGCCCCGCCCTGCAAGGTCAGTCCAGCAAGGTGAATTCGGCCTCGGCCACCAGACGGCCATTGACCTGAAGCCCGAGCCGCTGCCCCCCGGGAAAGAGCCGGAAGGTGGTGGCATCCCATTTCAGCCGGTGCCGCTTGCGCAGGGTCAGCGGCGCGCCGGCGGAAAGCGCGGCCTGTTTCAGCTTGAACACCTTGGGCGCGAGCCGGCCATCGGCCTTGCGAAACGAGATCACGTAATCGACCAGCACCGGCACGTCCTCGGGCGCGGTCAGCGAGACGTCGAACTCCAGCGGATCGCCCCGGGCAATCCGCTGGGCCGCCAGCGACAACTGCGCCGTGACCGGCGCATCGGCGCGGTAGCCCAGCAGCTCCAGCGCGCCGGGATGGCCCTGCTTGATCAGCGTGCGCAGGGCATGGCGGGTGATCCAGGTCAGCTCTTTCGGGGTTTGCCGGGCCTCGGCCCGCCAGGCGGCAAGCCGCGCGATCACCACCTCGGGCGCGAGTTTGGCGATGTCGTTCATGTGGTTGGCCACCGAGCGGGTGACATAGCGCGCGGGATCAGCGTGCAGCCTGTCCAGCAGCGGCAGCGGCGCCAGCGGATCGAGCGTGATCGCCCGCGCCCAGGGCAGCCGGGCGCGCGTGCCTTCGCTGACCAGGCGGCGCACATGATAATTGTCGTCCTCCGCCCAGAGCGCGAGCTGCGCCATGGTCTCTTCCGGCCAGCGGTTGAGAAAGGGGCGGATGTAGAACTCCATCGAGAACCGCTGCGTCGCCGCGTAAAGCAGATCAAGCGCGCGGTCGCGGTGATCCTCGAGCCCGTGGCGCACTGCCAGGATGCCGGGAACCGCGTGGATGAAGCGGCCGAAATCGTCATCGCGCAACGCCGGGTCGAGCGGTGGCGGCATGGCGGCGGTGAGCTGATCGGCCATGGTGGGAAAATCGCCGGCGAGCTGCGCCTCGATCCCGTCAGCCAAGGCCTCGAGCCGATGCAGCAGCCCCAGCTCGGGCAGTTGCGGCAGCACCGTCGCCAGAAACCGCTCCGCGTCAAAGCCCGGAACCCCGACGGCGAACTCCTCGGCCAATTGGCCGAGGGTCGCCGCGTTGAACAGATGATCGCGGAGCGAGAAGGCCTCGCTCATAGCGTGGCGTTGACCCCGCCACCGTCGAGCAGCAGGTTCTGGCCAACGATAAAGCCGGCATGGGTCGAGCAGAGGAAGGCGCAGGCGGCGCCGAATTCCTCGGCGGTGCCGTAGCGGCCTGCCGGAATGGTCTTGCAGCGCTGCGCCTTGGCCTCGTCGGTCGAGATGCCCTGTTGCTTGGAAACGCCCTCGTCCAGCGCCTTGGCGCGGTCGGTGGCGTGGATGCCCGGCAGCAGGTTGTTGATCGTCACGCCGCTGCCCGCCACCTGCCGCGAGGTGCCGGCGACAAAACCGGTCAGCCCGGCCCGGGCCGAATTCGACAGCCCCAGCACCGGGATCGGCGCCTTGACCGATTGCGAGGTGATGTTGACGACGCGGCCCCAGCCGCGATCCATCATGCCCGGCACCAGCGCCTGGATCATCGCGATCGGCGCCAGCATGTTGCCGTCGAGCGCCTTGATGAAATCCTCGCGGTCCCAGTCCTGCCACATGCCCGGCGGCGGGCCGCCGGCATTGTTGACCAGGATGTCGGTGTCGCCCGCCGCGTCGAGCACCTTGGCCCGGCCCTCTTCGGTGGTGATGTCGGCGGCCACCGCGGTGACATCGACGCCATGCGCCGCGCGGATCGCCTCGGCGGTGTCCTCCAGCGCCTCCGCGCCCCGTGCGTTGATCACCAGATGCGCGCCCGCCTCGGCCAGCGCCATGGCGCAACCGCGCCCAAGGCCCTTTGAGGCGGCGCAAACCACTGCACGTTTGCCGGCAATGCCCAGATCCATGATATATCTCCTTGTTCTGCTTCGCTTCTGTCCCGGGTTGCCCTAGTATCCTCGATCAGGGGCCCGTGCCGGGAAATCGCCCGCCACTTTTCCCAGTGGTGCCACAATCGGCGGCCAGAGTAAGCCCCAGAACTGGATTTTTCCGCCCGAAACGGGCAATCGGAGAGTGGCATGGCACGCGGCACGACCCAGACGCTATCGGTGTATCAGGCCGGCGACCTGACGGTCGTCGACGGCGCCAATCTGGGCGACGATCTGGGATGTGCCGAGGATCTTCAGCATGACGATGTCTATCACCTGCGCGAAGGGGCCCTGCGATCCGATCTGCGGCTTCGCCAGAGCGGGCCCCGCAGCCTGCAACTGGCCGAAGGCAGCCGACTGGGCCGGGCCGGGTGCAATGTCTTTGTCGATTGCTGCATCACCTTCATGTGCAACGATGGCGACACGCTCGATCTGATCGTGCTGGTCGAGGTGGATGCCGAGGGGCTGGTTGCCGCGACCTATGGCTTGCCGCTGGGCCAGCTCCGCGCCAAGACCGATTACCGCATCATCGGCCTCGATTTCACCACGCCCGAGCGGCGCTTTGCCGAAGTCGCCTGCGTGTCCTTCACCCATGGCACGATGATCACCATGGCCAGCGGCGCCCAGAAGCCGGTCGAGGAGCTGGCCGAGGGCGACATGGTTCTGACCCGCGATGACGGCGCGCAGCCGCTGCGCTGGGTCGGCCAGTCCACCACGCGCGCCACCGGCGAAGGGGCCCCGATCCTGATCCGGGCGGGCACGCTCAACAATGCCGGCGATCTGCTGGTCAGCCCCGATCACCGGCTGTTTGTCTACCAGCGCCACGATCACATGGGCGCCGGCCGCTCCGAGGTTCTGGTCAAGGCGCGCCATCTGATCAATGGCGACAGCGTGCGCCGGATCGAAGGCGGATTTGTCGAGTATTTCCAGCTTTTGTTCGACGATCACCAGATCATCTATGCCGAGGGCATCGCCGCCGAGACGCTGCTGGTCGACACCCGCACCCGCGCCGCGCTGCCGCAGGCACTGGACGACAAGCTGCGCTCTGCTCTGCCCGCCCACGACAGCCGGCTGCGCAGCGAGTTCGAGCTGAGCGAAAACCTGGCCTGCCGGCCCGACGCCGCCGAACTTCTGCGCCGCGCCTCGACGCGATAGCCGCAGAAACCATCGCGGCCCGGACTTGATCCGGGGCGCACGCCGCTCACTTGCGCAGCGCTTCGATCAGTTCATCCTTGGTCATGTCGCTGCGGCCGTCGATCTCGAGCTCCTGCGCGCGGTCATAGAGCTCTGCCTTTGTCCAGTCCTCGTAGGGCGGCTGCTGGCCGCCTTTCTTCGAGGGGTCCTGCTTGTCGTTGGCCTGGGCATTGGCGATCCGCGCTGCCTTTTCCTTGGAATGGCCGTCGTCGCGCAGACTTTGATAGGTCTCTTCATCCTTGATGCTCGGGTTGGGCATGATCACGCTCCTTTCACTGGTACAAGTTGCCGCGAGGCCAGGGACCGGGCCGGTTGCGCCATATTGCGCCGGGACCGGCCAGGCTCTATACGCGCGCCATGCTTGACGTGACGCCAAACCGCCCTGACCTGCCCCGGGAAATAGCCCGGCGGCGCACCTTTGCCATCATTTCGCACCCCGACGCCGGCAAGACCACGCTGACGGAAAAATTCCTGCTTTACGGAGGTGCGATCCAGATGGCCGGACAGGTGCGCGCCAAAGGCGAGGCGCGGCGCACGCGCTCGGACTTCATGCAGATGGAAAAGGACCGGGGCATCTCCGTCTCGGCCTCGGCAATGTCGTTCGATTACAAGGACTTCCGCTTCAATCTCGTCGACACCCCCGGGCACTCGGATTTCTCCGAGGACACCTATCGCACGCTCACGGCGGTGGATGCGGCGGTGATGGTGATCGATGGCGCCAAAGGGGTCGAGAGCCAGACCCAGAAGCTATTCGAGGTCTGCCGGCTGCGCGACCTGCCGATCCTGACCTTCTGCAACAAGATGGACCGCGAGAGCCGCGAGACCTTCGAGATCATCGACGAGATCCAGGAAAACCTGGCGATCGACGTGACACCGGCCTCCTGGCCGATCGGCGTTGGCCGCGATTTCATCGGCTGCTACGACCTGATCAACGACCGGCTGGAACTGATGGACCGCGCCGACCGCAACAAGGTGGCGGAATCGATCGAGATCAAGGGCCTGGACGATCCGCTGCTGGCCAAACACGTGCCGGCGGAGCTGCTCGAGCCGTTTCTCGAAGAGGTCGAGATGGCGCGCGAACTGCTGCCCAAACTCGACCCGCAGGCGGTGCTCGAAGGCCATATGACACCGATCTGGTTCGGCTCTGCCATCAACTCCTTTGGCGTCAAGGAGCTGATGGAAGGCATTGGCCACTACGGGCCGGAACCGCAGCCGCAACGCGCCCAGCCGAGAGAAATTTCGCCCGAGGAAACAAAGGTTTCCGGCTTCGTCTTCAAGGTTCAGGCGAACATGGACCCCAAGCACCGCGACCGGGTGGCCTTTCTGCGCATGGCCAGCGGCCATTTCAAGCGCGGCATGAAGCTGACCCATGTGCGCACCAAGAAACCGATGGCGGTGTCGAACCCGGTGCTGTTTCTCGCCTCGGACCGCGAACTGGCCGAAGAGGCCTGGGCCGGCGACATCATCGGCATCCCCAACCACGGCCAGCTGCGCATCGGCGACACGCTGACCGAGGGCGAGGCCTTGCGCGTCTCGGGCATTCCCTCCTTCGCGCCGGAACTGTTGCAGACCTGCCGCGCCGGCGATCCGATGAAGGCCAAACACCTGGAAAAGGCGCTGATGCAGTTTGCCGAGGAAGGCGCGGCCAAGGTGTTCAAACCCTCCTTCGGCTCAGGCTTCATCGTCGGCGTCGTGGGCGCGCTGCAATTCGAGGTTCTGGCCAGCCGGATCGAGCTGGAATACGGGTTGCCGGTGCGTTTCGAGCCTTCGCAATTCACCTCGGCCCGCTGGGTCCAGGGCGACAAGGTGGCGGTGGACAAGTTCATCAATGCCAACAAGCAGCACATCGCCCATGACAACGACGGCGACATTGTCTATCTGACCCGGCTGCAATGGGATATCGACCGGATCGAGCGCGACTATCCCGACGTCAAGCTCACGTCGACCAAGGAAATGATGGTCTGAGCCCGGGCCCGGGTGTCGGCCAGGAGGCCCCGGGTCGCGCCCGGGGCGCGGATCACTTCGGGGCGCAGTCCGGGCGTCGCTTCAAGGGCGCCCGCGCGCGCAGCCGGCAATTGCATTGCCGGCGGGAACGCGGCAAAGTCGCGGCATGACCGATACGCCCAGCCGCCCCGACCGCACATCCACCTATGACAATGGAATCACGGGCGTTCTGTCCCAGATGGAGGCGCGGCGCGAGCCCTTGAGCTTTGCCGCCAACGAAGCGCTGCCGCCGCCGGATGTGGATTTCGGCCCGCTCAAGGCGCATATCGTGCCGCCGCAGGACGACGATCCCCTGCGCCATGCTCCGGTGCGCTCGTCCAATCGCCGCAAGCTGCTGGAAATTCGCGAGGAAATGGCCGGCCGGAGCGAGTTCTGCGCCTTGCACGGGCTGCTTATCGCGCATCTGCGCAAATCTGCGCAGCCAGCCCATACCGCCGCGCTGTTTCATCGGATGTGGGCCGAGGAAAGCGTCCACCTGCTGGCGCAGCTCGATCCGCGCTGGCTGGTATCGGCGCTCACGACCTTCGGCGATCACGGCCAGACCGAGGTGCAGCGCCGGGTCGGTCAGGCGATGACGGTGCTGTTCGGCACGATGAAACTCTACGAGAGCGAACGGCGCCATTCCGGTTTCCCGGCCGACCGGCCGTTTGCCCTGAAAGGCAAGGATCGCGGGCCGCTGCCGCTGGAAATGGATGCCTTTCACCTGCCCGCCGGCGGGCTCGACGTTAATATGCTCGGCCGGCTCTGGGTCGATGCCGAAGAGGACGTGGTGCTGCGCCCCCTGGCGCATCACCTGCTCGACCTGCTGATCCACGATCCGCGCACCGTCTTTCGCCGGCTTCGCATCATGCGCCAGCGCAAGGCCCGCCGCGACGCGGCACAGGCGGCCGAAACCGACACCCCTGAGGAGCCGAAGGTCACCGCCCCCGTCCGCCACGTGCCGCCCCGGCGCGGGCCGCTGCCAAGGTGGGGCGTGGTCTGCACCACCCATGCGCCGCTGGCCGACATCCAGCGCTTTGCCGCGCATTACCTGACCCTCGGCGCCAGCCGCATCACACTCTACCTCGACAATCCCGCGCCCGAGGTCAGCGCCTTTTTCGCCGGGCATGCCGCAGTCGAGGTCATCGCCTGCGACGCGGCCTACTGGCAGGACGCCGGCAAGCCGCGCCCCGCCGCGCATCAATTGCGCCAGGCGCATAATGCGACCCGCGCCTACCGCGCCAGCGATCTCGATTTCCTCGGACATTTTGACACCGACGAATTCCTTCTGCCACAGGTCGAGGTGGCGCGTGGCCTGCGCTTTGTCTCGGAGGACTGCGCCCAGGCGCGCGTGCGCCCGGTCGAGCTTCTGGCGCCGCAGGACGGTCTGCCCCGCCATTTCAAGCGCACCCACCGCCAGGTCGGCGCGAAACGCGGCGTGCTCTCCGAGATCTACCCGCATTACGGCAGCTATCTCACCGGCGGCTTCATCAGCCACACCAGCGGCAAGGTCTTTGCCCGCACCCGGCTCTCGGATGTGCGTTTCGGCATTCACGGGCTGCGGCTGGTTGGCAAGGCGGTGGGCAACGAGGGCGCGCTGCCGCGCATGATGTTGGCGCATTGCCACGCCGCCAGTTTCGAACATTTCCGCGACCGGGTGACATTTCGCCTGACCCGCGGCTCTTATCGCAAGCCCGAGGATGACGATGCCATGCGCCTGGGCGATGTGCTGGATTTCGTGCTGGACACCGAGGGCGAGGCCGGTCTGCGGCATTTCTTCGACGAGGTCTGCACCGACAGCGCCCCGCTGCGCGACAGGCTGGCGCGCCACGACATGCTGGTGACGCAAGAGCTCGATCTCGATGCCCAGGTCCGGACCGTCTTTGGCCCGCGCGCGGCGGATGCGGGCGCCGCATGACCCGCTGGGGCATCGTCTCGACTGTCAAGGCAGACGCGCGCGACATCCTGAACTTTGCCGCCTATCACCTCGAGCGCGGCGCGCATCGGCTTTATCTCTATCTCGACGCGCCCGACCCCGCGGTGTTCGACCGGCTTGCGGCGCATCCCAAGATCAAGGTGGTGGCCTGCGACGACAACTGGTGGGCCAAACGCCGGGGCCGACCCGAGAAACACCAGTCGCGACAGTTCCTCAACGCCCGCCACGCCTATAACCGCAGGGTCGAGGTCGACTGGCTGGCGCATATCGACGTCGACGAATTCCTCTGGCCCGCCCGCCCCCTGGCCGCGCAGCTGGCCGACCTGCCCCAGGACTGCCTCTGCGCTCGCGCCCGCCCGATCGAGGCACTGGCCCCCGCCCCGGGCAGCAGCGGCCCCGAAACCACCTTCAAGGCCTTTCACCTGGCCCCGGCAGAGCGCCAGCGCGCCGCCGAGCGGGTGTTTCCCACCTATGGCCGGCATCTCAGCGGCGGCTTTCTCAGCCATGTGGCGGGCAAGCTTGTCTACCGCACTGGCATCGACGGGCTGCGGGCAAAAATCCACAATATCGAGGTCGACGGCCGCCAGAACCCCGGCGAACAGCCCCTGCCCGAGACCGAGCTTTGCCACATGCATGCGCAAAGCTGGGAAGACTGGCAAAGCAGCTATCGCTATCGCATGGCCAGAGGCTCCTACCGCCCGGACCTCAAGCCGCAGGTCAACCGGCACTCCGGCGGGCTGAGCCTGCATGAGCTGTTTTCGCGACTCGAATCCGAGGCGGGCGTCGCCGGCCTGCGCCGGTTTTACGACGAGATCTGCCTCGCCACCCCGGCGCTTTGCGACCGTCTCGCCGCCGAGGGCCTGCTGCGCCGGCACGACCTGAACCTCGACGCAGCCCGCGTCAGGCAGTTTCCCGGCACTTGAAACGCCGGAAATGCTTCCCATTTGTCACAATACAGCGACAAACGGTCAGATTCAGGCCGTTTGTTTACGCTGCAATGCAGCATGATTGACCGCGCGCGCTTGGCAGGTTAGAAGCCCGCGCGGGGATCATGCTGCGAAAACGCAGGGCCATACGGGCCTCCCCCAAAATACGTACGGGCCAGAGGTGTCCGTAAACATCGGACACACATGACGAAATTTTCTGATCTCGACCTGAACCCCAAAGTCCTGAAAGCCGTCGAAGAAGCCGGTTACGAGACGCCGACGCCGATTCAGGCCGGCGCCATTCCGGCCGCGCTTCAGGGCCGCGATGTGTTGGGCATTGCCCAGACCGGCACCGGCAAGACCGCCAGCTTCACCCTGCCGATGATCCACATGCTGGCGCGCGGCCGCGCCCGCGCCCGGATGCCGCGCAGCCTGGTGCTCTGCCCGACCCGCGAACTGGCCGCGCAGGTGGCCGAGAACTTCGACACCTATGCCAAGCACGTCAAGCTGACCAAGGCGCTGCTGATCGGCGGCGTCTCGTTCAAGGAGCAGGACCTCCTGATCGACAAGGGCGTCGACGTGCTGATCGCCACCCCCGGCCGGCTGCTCGACCATTTCGAGCGCGGCAAGCTGCTGCTGACCGGCGTGCAGGTCATGGTGGTGGACGAGGCCGACCGGATGCTCGACATGGGGTTCATTCCCGACATCGAGCGCATCTTCTCGCTCACCCCCTTCACCCGCCAGACGCTGTTCTTCTCGGCCACCATGGCGCCCGAGATCGAGCGGATCACCAACACCTTCCTGTCGGCGCCCGAGCGCATCGAAGTGGCCCGCCAGGCCACCGCCTCGGAAACCATCGAACAGGGTGTGGTGATGTTCAAGGCCTCGCGCCGCGATCGCGAAGGCAGCGAGAAACGCAAGGTGCTGCGCGCGCTGATCGAGGGTGAGGGCGAGAAATGCACCAACGCCATCGTCTTCTGCAACCGCAAGACCGATGTGGACATCACCGCGAAATCGCTGAAGAAATACGGCATGGACGCGGCGCCGATCCACGGTGACCTCGACCAGTCGCAGCGCACCCGCACGCTCGAGGCCTTCCGCAATGGCGAGCTCAAGGTGTTGGTGGCCTCCGATGTCGCCGCCCGCGGCCTCGATGTGCCCTCGGTGAGCCATGTGTTCAACTTCGACGTACCCAGCCATGCCGAGGATTACGTCCACCGCATCGGCCGCACCGGCCGCGCCGGGCGCGATGGCAAGGCGCTGATGATCTGCGTGCCGAAGGACGAAAAGAACTTCGACGCCATCGAAAAGCTGATCCAGAAAGAGATCCCCCGCGTCGAAAACCCGGTCAAGACCGAGGACAAGCCGCGCCGCGGCAAATCCGAAAAAGCCGAAGAGACCCCCGAGGCCGAAACCGCCGCCAAGCCCGACCGCCGCAGCCGGGGCGAACGCCCCGAGCGCAAGGAGGCCGCACCCGAGCGCCAGGAGCGCAACGACCGCACCGACACCAAGCCGCAGGACAAGCCGTCCCGCGGCCGGGGCGGTCGCCGCACCGGCGGGGGCGACAACAAGGTGGTCGGCATGGGCGATCACATGCCCCAGTTCATCGCGCTGAGCTTCGACGAACGCCGCGCCGGCTGACAAAAAGGCGGGGCCGCAACCGACCCCGCCGCATCTGTTCGCCCTGATGTGCCGCCTCAGGCCAGCTTGGCGTCCAGGGTGATCTCGGCATTCAGAAGCTTCGAGATCGGGCAGCCTTCCTTGGCGGCATTGGCGGCCTTCATGAAATCCTCTTCGCTTGCGCCCGGCACCTTGGCCTCGAGCACCAGATGCGATTTGGTCACCGCGAAGCCGCCGTCCTTCTGCTCCAGCGAGACCGTGGCCGAGGTGGCGATGTCATCGGCGGTCAACCCGGCCTCGCCGAGAATCATCGACAGCGCCATCGAAAAACAGCTCGCATGCGCCGCGGCGATCAGCTCTTCCGGGTTGCTGCCCGCCTCGCCTTCGAACCGCTTGTTGAAACCGTAGTTGACCTTGTCCAGCACGCCCGACTCGGTCGAAACCGTGCCGCTGCCGTCCTTCAGGCCACCCTTCCAATTGGCGGAACCGGATTTCTTGATCATGGGTACACTCCGTTGTCTGATTGCACGGCCCTGCGGCCGCTCCCTCCAGACAATAGGGCGTTGCGCCGCGCTTGCACCCTGGAACCGCGATTAATTTCCCTCCGGCGCAAGTCCTGCACCGCTCCGCCGCTTCTTCTGGCCGGAAATATCCCGGGGGTCCGGGGGCAGAGCCCCCGGCGCTCTCGGCACGCGCAGGCGTGGCGACCTCAGCTCAGCCGGCTGACAATCACCGTGACTTCCGGTTTCTTGCCAATCTCGTTCATCGTCGAATTGCGCGCGATCCGCCGCATGTCCTCGTCAAGCTTGTCGTCGTCGGTCAAGGTCCGGTCGCCGGCGCGTCCGAGGTATTGCGCCAGGTCCTCTTCCAGCACATCGACCAGCGGCGCCTGGCTGCGGCCGATCTCCGGCAGCCCCATGACCTCGCACCAGGGGTTGCCCAGCGGCTCGTCGTCCTCGTCGAGGATCACCGTCACGATCACATGGCCGTTCAGCGCCATGCGAATCCGGTCGCGGATGATGCCGTCCAGCGCGCCGATCTGGATCGCGCCGTCCAGATAGACCCGGCCGGTCTCGACATAGCCCACCACCTCGGGGCGGTCGCCCGTGAGGTCAAGCATGGTGCCGTTGATTGCCAGCGCCGCCGCCCGGCCCTTGCGCTGGGTCAGCTTCACATGCTCACGCAGGTGCCGATGCTCGCCATGCATCGGGATCACCATCTGCGGCTGCACGATGTCCTGCATCCGCTCCAGATCGGGCCGGTTGGCATGTCCCGACACGTGGTAGAGCCCGGAGGAATCGTCCACCACATCCACCCCCTTTTCCGAGAGCTGGTTCATGATGCGGATCACGCCCTTCTCGTTGCCCGGAATGGTCTTGGAGGAAAACAGGAAGAGATCGCCCTCCTTCAGCTCCAGCCCGTTGTACTTGCCCCGCGCCAGCTGCGCCGAGGCCGCGCGGCGTTCGCCCTGCGAGCCGGTCACCAGCAGCATCAGGTTCTCGCGCGGAATGCTGCCCGCATCCTCGGGCGAGACCACCTTGGGGAAATCCGTGAGCACCCCGGTCTCGATCGCCGCCTCGATCATCCGCCGCATCGCCCGGCCCAGCAGCACGATCGACCGCCCGGCCCGCTGCCCGGCCTCCGCCAGGGTCTTCACCCGCGCCACGTTCGAGGCGAAGGTCGTGGCACAGACCAGCCCGGAGGCGCCGGCCACCAGGGTTTCGATCTCCGGGCCCACGGTCACCTCGGACCGGCCCGCATGCTGCGAAAAGACATTGGTCGAATCGCAGACCAGCGCCTTGATGCCCGGGGTCGCCACCTCGGCCCAGAGCGCCGGATCGAAGGCCTCGCCCACCACCGGCGTCTCGTCGAGCTTGAAGTCGCCGGTGTGCATCAGCCGGCCCGCCGGCGTGTCGATCACCAGCGCCGAACTTTCCGGGATCGAATGCGAGATCGGCAGGAACCCCACGGAAAAGGGCCCCGCCTCGACCGTCTCGGGCCAGGCCGAGACGGTCTTGACCACGGTCTCCGGCAGGCCCTTCTCGTCCATCTTGCGCCGCGCGATATTGGCGGTGAAGGCGCGGGCATAAACCGGCGCGCCGAGCCGCTCCCAGAACTGGTGCACCGCGCCCACATGGTCTTCATGCGCATGGGTGATGAAGATCGCCTCGAGCCGGTCGCGCCGCTCGATCAGCCAGGTCATGTCGGGAAAGATCAGGTCGACCCCCGGTGTGCCGTCCATGTCAGGGAAGGTCACCCCCAGATCGACCAGGATCAGGCGTTCGTTGTCCTCCGGCCCGTAACCGTAGACATAGGCATTCATGCCGATTTCGCCTGCCCCGCCAAGCGGCAGGTAGATGATGCGTTCACTGCTCATGGGCAATCCCGTTTTCCTTGTTGTAGGCATGGATCACCGTCAGCCCATGCATCGTCAGATCGTCTTCGATGGTGTCAAATAACATGTCACCCTGTGCGAACAAGGGCGCAAGCCCGCCTGTGCCGATGATCCGCATCGGACGGGCATATTCCTTGCGGATCCGCTCGGTAATGCCGGTGACAAGGCCGACATATCCCCAGAACACGCCGGACTGGATACATTGCACCGTATTGGTGCCGATCACCTTGTCCGGGCGCGAGATGTCCACATGCGGCAGCGCGGCGGCGCCCATGTGCAGCGCTTCGAGGCTGAGGTTGACGCCGGGGGCGATCACCCCGCCGACATAGGCCCCGTCTTCGGCCACCACGTCAAAGGTGGTGGCGGTGCCGAAATCCACCACGATCAGATCGCCGCCATGGCGCTCGAAGGCGCCGGCGGAATTGACCAGCCGGTCCGGCCCCACCGCGGTGCCGGCATCGACCCGCGCCTGGATCGGCAACAGGCACTCGGGCCGCCCCACCACCATCGGTCGGCACCCGAAGAACCGGTCGGAAAAGACCCGCAGGTTGAACACCACCCGCGGCACGGTCGACGAGATGATCACATCGGTGATGTCGGTGTCGATGCCGTAATGTTTGATCAGCGTCGAATACCAGGTGAAATAGGCATCCGCCGTGCGCGCGTGATGGGTCGAGGTGCGCAGGGTGCAGAGGAATTCGCGGCCATCCCAGATCGAAAACACGGTATTGGTATTGCCGCAGTCAATGCAGAGCAGCATTGCGCGCCTCCCTTTCAGAAAAACACATCCGCCGCCGGAATGGCGACGCGGGATTTCGCGGTCTGCAACACCAGGTTGCCGGTCGCATCCACATCCACGAAGGTGCCGGTGGTCTCGGTCTTGCCTGTGCGCGCGGTGATCACCTCGCCCAGCCGCGCCGCCCGCGCCAGCCAGGCCTCGCGGACCGGGGCAAAGCCGTAGGTGGCGAAACCGGCCTCGTGGCGGGCAAAGGCCGCGGCCAGCGGCGTCAGGAATTCCTCCGCCGTCACCGCCACCCCGGTTTCCGACAGCAGCGACACCGGCCTTAGCGCCCGCGCCTCCACCGCCGCCACCGGCGGCGCCTGGGTCAGGTTGACGCCGATGCCGATGGCCAGCAGCCCGGGCCGCGGGCTCTCCAGCAGGATGCCGGCCACCTTGCCGCCGTTCAGCAGCACGTCATTGGGCCATTTCAGCGCAAAGCTCCCGGCCCGCCCGGTGACCGCGACAAAGGCATCGTAAAGCGCCAGAGAGGCCACGAAAGAGCGCAGCGCCGCCGTCTGCGGCGCGCCCTGCGGCCGCATCACCAGGGTGGCCGAGAAATTGCCGTCGGGATCGGCCCAGGGCCTACCGCGCCGGCCACGCCCGGCGGTCTGTCGCAGGCCGAGGATCCACTCCGGGCCGCTCAGCGCCTCGGCGACCCGCGCGGCTTCGGCATTGGTGCTGTCGACCTCGGGCAGAACCCGGCGCCCATACCCCTCAGGCCAGTGCATCACGTGGTCCTTCTTCTCTTGTCAAATACGCCCGTGCCGGAACGGCACCGGGCCGCGCGGGGCTCGATGCCCTGCGCGGCCCGGCCGGTCCGGTCAGTTGACAAGCGTTGCCGCCGCAGCCTCTGCCACGGTCTCGATGCCGAAGAAATTGACCACGCCGATCAGCATCACCGCCGCCGAGGCCATCAGGAACCCGTAGAGGATCGGTGATCCGCCCCTGTCGAGCGCCTCGTCGGTCTCCTGGCCGAAATACATGTAGAAAACGATCCGCAGGTAATAGAATGCGCCGATCACCGAGGCGATGACACCGGCCACCGCCAGCCAGACCAGATCGCCCTCGACCGCCGCGCGCAGCACATAGAGCTTGCCGAAGAACCCCAGGAACGGCGGCACACCGGCCAACGAGAACAGCAGGAAGAGCATCGCCAGCGCCTTGCCCGGTTCGCGGCGGGAATAGAGATGCAGGCTGTCGATCGACACCACCGGCGCGCCGTCCTTCGACATCGACATGATAAAGGCGAAGGTGCCGACGTTCATCGTCACGTAGATCGCCATATAGAGCAGCATCGCCTGCACGCCGAACACCGTGCCCGAGGCCAGCCCCATCAGCGCATACCCCATATGGGCAATCGAGGAATAGGCCATCAGGCGCTTGATGTTGGTCTGGCCGATCGCCGCAACCGCGCCGAGAAACATCGACAGCACCGACAGGAGCGCGATGATCTGTTGCCAGTCGCCGGTGACCCCGCCGAAGGCATCGTGCAGCACCCGGGCAAAGAGCGCCATGGCCGCCACCTTGGGCGCGGTGGCAAAGAAGGCGGTGACCGGCGTCGGCGAGCCCTCGTAGACATCCGGCGTCCACATGTGGAACGGCACCGCCGAGACCTTGAACGCCAGCCCCGAGATCAGGAAGACAAGACCGAAGAGCAGGCCGAGCGAGGTCTCGCCCGAGGCCGCCAGGATCACGCCGGCGAACTGCGTGGTGCCGGCAAAGCCGTAAACCAGCGAGGCGCCATAGAGCAGCAGGCCCGAGGAGAGCGCGCCGAGAACGAAGTACTTGAGGCCCGCCTCGGTGGATTTCACGCTGTCGCGGCGCAGGGCCGCCACCACGTAAAGCGCCAGCGATTGCAGCTCGAGCCCCATGTAAAGCGCCATCAGGTCGCCGGCCGAGACCATCATCATCATGCCGACGGTGGCCAGGGCGATCAGCAGCGGATATTCGAATTTCAGAAGGCCCCGCGCCGCGAGATAGCCCTGGCTCATCGCCAGTACCGCCGCCGCCGAAAGCAGGATCATCACCTTGGCAAACCGGGCAAAGCCGTCGTCGATGAACATGCCGCCAAAGGCCGTCACCGTGGTGCCGCCGCTGGTGGCGATATAGAAGGCCAGCGCCGCGAACACCCCGGCGGTGATCCATGTCAGCAGCCCGGCCAGCTCGTCCTTGGCGGTATAGACGGCCGCCAGAAGCGCCAGCATGGCATAGACCGACAGCACGATCTCGGGAAGGATGACGTTCAGATCAGCCTGAATCATGTTCCGGCTCCTTAATGCCCGGCAACCTGGACCGCATCACCCGATGCGGCCAGCGCCGTCTGATAGTTGGATACAAGCGCCTCGACCGAGGGCCCGATGATATCGGTGACCAGCGCCGGATAGACGCCCAGCAGGATCGTCATCACGACAAGCGGCGCAAAGATCGCGCGTTCGCGGCGGGTCATGTCGGTGATCGTGCGCAGGCTCTCCTTGATCAGATCGCCGAACACCACCCGGCGATACAGCCAGAGCGCATAGCCCGCCGAGAGGATCACCCCCGAGGTGGCCACCGCCGCGACCCAGGTGTTGGCCTGGAAAATGCCCACCAGCGTCAGGAATTCACCGACAAACCCGCTGGTGCCCGGCAGGCCGACATTGGCCATGGTGAAGAGCATGAAGATCAGCGCATAGGCCGGCATCCGGTTCACCAGCCCGCCGTAGGCGTCGATCTCGCGGGTGTGCATCCGGTCATAGATCACCCCCACGCAAAGGAAGAGCGCGCCGGAGATGAAGCCGTGCGAGATCATCTGGAAGATCGCGCCGTCGATGCCCTGCTGGTTGGCGGCAAAGATACCCGCCGTGACATAGCCCATGTGCGCCACCGAGGAATAGGCGATGAGCTTCTTCATGTCCTCCTGCACCAGCGCCACCAGCGAGGTGTAGACAATGGCGATGGCCGAGAGCCAGAGCACCAGCGGCGCCATCACCTCCGAGCCGACCGGGAACATCGGCAGCGAGAAGCGCAGGAAGCCGTAACCCCCCATCTTCAGCAGGATCGCCGCCAGCACGACAGAGCCCGCGGTTGGCGCCTGCACGTGGGCGTCGGGCAGCCAGGTGTGCACCGGCCACATCGGCATCTTGACCGCGAAACTGGCGAAGAAGGCCAGGAACATCAGGGTCTGCGCCCCGCCGACGATCTGGATGCCCAGAAGCGAGAAGCTCTCGGAGCCGAATTCGTGGTTCATCAGCGTCGGAATATCGGTGGTGCCGGCCTGGGTGTACATCACCACCAGCGCCACCAGCATCAGCACCGAGCCGATAAAGGTGTAGAGGAAGAACTTGAAGCTGGCATAGATCCGGTTCTTGCCGCCCCAGATGCCGATGATCAGGAACATCGGGATCAGACCGGCCTCGAAGAACAGGTAGAACAGCACGATGTCGAGCGCCATGAAGACGCCGAGCATCAGCGTTTCGAGCACCAGGAAGGCGATCATGTATTCCTTGACCCGCACCTTGATGTCCCAGCTCGCGGCGATGCAGAGCGGCATGATGAAGGTGGTCAGCAGGACAAAGAGCACCGAGATGCCGTCGACGCCCATCTTGTACCTGAGCCCGAGCAGCCAGTCGGCCTCTTCGACAAACTGGAAGCCGGTGTCATTGGGATCGAACTGCGCCAGGATGAACAGCGAGATCAGAAAGGTCGCCCCGGTGGCGATCAGCGCCAGCCATTTGGCGTTGCGGTTCGCCGCCTCGTCCTCGCCGCGCAGGAAGACGCCGAGGATCAGCGCCCCGAGAGCGGGAATGAAGGTGACAATGGAAAGCAGGTTGTCCATCAGTGCGCTCCTCCGCCGATGGTCATCCAGGTGATCAGAAGCGCGAGGCCGATCACCATGGCAAAGGCATAGCTGAAGATGTAGCCGGACTGGAAGCGCCCGGCGAGACGGGTGAAGAACGGGATCACGCCCATCGAGACGCCGTTGATCGTGCCGTCGATCGTGCCTTCGTCGCCGCGCTTCCACAGGAAGCGGCCGATTGCCTTGGCCGGTTGCACGAAGAGGAAGTCATAGGCCTCGTCAAAGTACCACTTGTTGAGCAGGAAGAGGTAGAGCGGGCGCTGCTGTTCGGCCAGCCGCTTCGGCAGGCCCGGGTTGACGATGTAGAACCAGAAGGCGGTGCCGAAACCGATCAGCATGGCAATGAACGGCGACAGCTTGACCCAGGTCGGCACATAATGCGCCTCGTGCAGCACGGTGTTCTCGGGCGCCATGTAGATCGCCGCCGCGCCCGGCGCGCTTTCCATCACGTAGTGCAGTTCCGATGCCTTGGGGCTGCGCTCCTTGACCGCTTCGACCAGCTCGGCAGAGGGTTCGCCATAGGTGCCGCCAAAGTATTTCACCACCTCGTTGGGCTTGCCGAAGAACGAGCTGTACCAGATCATCCCGGCAAATACCGAGCCGACCGCCAGAACGCCCAGCGGCACCAGCATGGTCATCGGGCTTTCATGCGCGTGCTCATGCGTGTGCTTGTCGCCGCGCTGCTTGCCGTAGAAGGTCATGAACATCAGCCGCCAGGAATAGAAGCTGGTGAACAGCGCCGCCACCACCAGCGCCCAGAAGGCAAAGCCGCCGGCGGTCCCGACATAGGCGCTTTCGATGACCGCATCCTTCGACGCGAAACCGGCAAAGCCGATCCAGCCGGTCAGCGGGATGCCGACGCCGGTGATTGCCAGCGTACCGATCATCATCGCCCAGAAGGTATAGGGGATCTTCTTGCGCAAGTTGCCGTAGTTCCGCATGTCCTGCTCGTGGTGCATCGCATGGATCACCGAGCCGGCGCCGAGGAAGAGCATCGCCTTGAAGAAGGCATGGGTCAGCAGGTGGAACATCGCCACCGAGTAGACGCCGACGCCCGCCGCCACGAACATGTAGCCCAGCTGCGACATGGTCGAATAGGCGATCACCCGTTTGATGTCGTTCTGCACCAGGCCGATGGTCGCCGCGACAAAGGCGGTGGCCGCGCCGAGGAAGGTGATGAAGGCGGTGGCTTCGGGCGCAAATTCCATCAGCGGCGACATGCGGCTGACAAGGAAGACACCCGCCGTCACCATCGTCGCGGCGTGGATCAGCGCCGAGACCGGCGTCGGGCCTTCCATCGCATCTGGCAGCCAAGTGTGCAGGAAAAGCTGGGCCGATTTGCCCATCGCGCCGATGAACAGCAGGATGGCGATCAGGTTGGCGGCATTCCACTCTGTCCAGAGGAAGGTGAGCTGCGTCGTCGCCAGCTCGGGCGCGGCCGCAAAGATATCGTCGAAGCGGATCGAGTCGGTCAGGAAGAACAGACCGAAGATGCCGAGCGCAAAGCCGAAGTCGCCGACCCGGTTGACCACGAAGGCCTTGATCGCGGCGGCATTGGCCGAGGGCTTGCGATAGTAGAAGCCGATCAGCAGGTAAGAGGCGACGCCGACGCCTTCCCAGCCAAAGAACATCTGCACCAGGTTGTCGGCGGTCACCAGCATCAGCATCGCAAAGGTGAAGAACGACAGATAGGCAAAAAAGCGCGGCTTGTAGGTCTCGCCCTTTTTCCACTGCGGGTCGTGGGCCATGTAGCCGAAGCTGTAGAGATGCACGAGCGCCGAGACCGTCGTCACCACGACCAGCATGACCGAAGTCAGCCGGTCGAGCCGGATCGACCAGTCGGTCGAGAGCGAGCCGCTCTCGATCCAGCGCATGATCTGGATGTGCTGGGTTTCCGGCCCGTGGGTCAGGAAAACGATCCAGGAAAAGGCGCAGGCGACAAACAGCAGCCCGGTGGTGATCCACATGGCGCCGCGTTCGCCGATCAGCTTCCAGCCGAAACCACCGATGATCGCGCCGACGAGCGGGGCAAAGAGGATGATGCTTTCCATGGGCCTACCCCTTCATCACGTTGATGTCTTCCACGGCGATGGTGCCGCGGTTGCGGAAGAAGCAGACGAGGATGGCAAGCCCGATGGCCGCCTCCGCCGCCGCCACGGTCAGGACAAAGAGGGTGAAGACCTGCCCCACCAGATCGCCGAGATGGGCGGAAAAGGCGACGAGGTTGATATTGACCGCGAGAAGCATCAGCTCGATCGACATCAGCAGGATGATCACGTTCTTGCGGTTCAGGAAAAGGCCGAAGATGCCGATGACAAACAGCACCGCGGCCACCGTCAGATAATGTTCAAGTCCGATCATGTCGTCCCTCTGGGCCTCTGGCCCGTTTCGTCTTGTCCGTCCCGGGGCGCGCCCGGGTTTGTCTTGTCGCGTCCCGGGCTGTCGCCGGTCCCCGTCCCGGACCTGCTCCGGGACCTCATCGTCTGCCCTGGCCCGGAGGCCCCGGATCGCGTCCGGGGCCGGGTCAGGGTCTCACAGCCCCTGCCCCGGCTTCACGTCTTTCAGTTCCATCGCCTTGGCCGGATCGCGGTACATCTGCGCCAGCACGTTCTGACGCTTGACGTCCTGGCGATGCCGCAGGGTCAGAACGATGGCGCCGATCATCGCTACCAGCAGGATCAGGCCGGCCAGCTGGAACAGCAGGAAGTAATCGTCATAGAGGATCACCCCCAGCGCATGGGTATTGTGCACATCGACCGGCGTGACCTGGGCGCGCAGCCCCTCGGCCACCTCTGCGGTCTGCCAGGCGCCGACCGCCATGCCGAACTGCATCACCAGGATCACCCCGATCAAGAGCGCCAGCGGCATGTATTGCGCCATCTCGGCCTTGAGCTCGGCGAAATCCACGTCGAGCATCATCACCACGAAGAGGAACAGCACCGCCACCGCGCCGACGTAGACGATGATCAGCAGCATTGCCACGAACTCCGCCCCCAGGAGCACAAACAGCCCGGCGGAGGACAGGAAGGCGAGGATCAGCCAGAGCACCGAATGCACCGGGTTGCGGGCGATCACGGTGAACAGCCCCCCGGCCAGGGTGCTGAGGGCAAAGAGGTAAAAGGCGAAGACGGTCATTGTTCGTCATCCTCTTGGTCGTCCATGACGTCGCGGGCCAGCTCCATGGCCCGGTTCATCGCGGGAAGGCCGGCGAACATCGACATCTGGGCGATGGTCTCGGCGATTTCATCCTTGGTGGCGCCGGCCTCCATGGCATGGCGCACGGTCATGCGAAACGGCGTTTCCGCCTGCGCGCCCTGCATGGTCAGCCCGGCAATGGTCAGCAGCAGCCGCGTCTTGGCGTCCAGCCCCTCTTTCGAGATGCCGCGGCCGAAGGCCATCTCCATCATCTCCTTGG
Organism: Marinovum sp. PR37; assembly: GCF_028807375.1. Classification (NCBI taxonomy): domain Bacteria; kingdom Pseudomonadati; phylum Pseudomonadota; class Alphaproteobacteria; order Rhodobacterales; family Roseobacteraceae; genus Marinovum; species Marinovum sp. PR37. The sequence goes on from NZ_JARAML010000010.1 coordinate 88,252, forward strand.
GCATGGTCGGCCAGAGCGCCTCGTACCCCTTGGGCGAGAACGTCTCGAGCGCCGGGTTGAAGGCCTTGGCCATCTCCTGCGCCTGCTCCATCATCAGCTCGAACGGGGTTTTTCCAGCACTCATCTGTAGGGCGCGTCCACGGCGAGATTGGCGGCGATCTCGGCTTCCCAGCGGTCGCCGTTTTCCAGCAGCTTGGCCTTGTCGTAGAACAGCTCTTCGCGGGTTTCGGTGGCAAACTCGAAGTTCGGTCCCTCGACGATGGCATCGACCGGGCAGGCCTCCTGGCAGAAGCCGCAATAGATGCATTTGGTCATGTCAATGTCATAGCGCGTGGTGCGGCGGCTGCCGTCCTCGCGCGGCTCGGCGTCGATGGTGATCGCCTGCGCCGGGCAGATCGCCTCGCAAAGCTTGCAGGCGATGCAACGTTCCTCACCATTGGGATAGCGCCGCAACACGTGCTCGCCGCGAAAGCGCGGCGACAGCGGGCCCTTCTCGTGCGGATAGTTCAGCGTCGCCTTGGGGGCAAAGAAGTACTTCAGCCCGAGCTTGAAACCCTGGATGAAATCGGTGAGCAGGAAGTACTTGGCCGCCCGGCCATAGTCGATATCAGCCATCAGTCGTCCCCTTCGCCGGCATCTTTTTCCGGCAGTTTGCCGATGTTGGGCCAGTTGCGCCTGGTGTCGCCCGCCGGCGCCTCGGAGGCGGCCTCGGCTGCCGACCCCTGCTTGGCCGCCCAGCGAAAGATCGCGGCGGCGATCTCGTTCTGCTGCGGCAGCGGGTTGCCGTCGTCGTCGTAGTCGGGCAGCCCGCAGTCCTGCACCACGAAATCCGCCAGCGACACCATGTCGATGTATTTCGCGTCGAGAATTGCGTTTTTCAGATCGGTCATCTCAGCCTCCCACGGCCCAGCGGGCATAAGCGCCCCAGAACCAGTCGAATTTGGCGGCAAAGGCCACGAAGACCACCCAGACCAGGCTGAACGGAAGGAAGACCTTCCAGCCCAGCCGCATCAGCTGGTCGTAGCGATACCGCGGGGTGATCGCCTTCACCATCGCGAAGATGAAGAAGAAGAACGCCATCTTCAGCACCATCCAGATCACCCCGTCAGGCAGGCCCGGGATCGGCGACAGCCAGCCGCCGAAGAACAGCAGCGCGGTCAGCGCGCACATCAGGAAGATGGCGATATATTCGCCGGCCATGAACAGCAGGAAGGGCGTCGCGGAATATTCCACCTGGTAGCCCGCCACCAGTTCCGATTCCGCTTCCGGCAGGTCGAAGGGCGGGCGGTTGGTCTCGGCCAGACAGGAGATGAAGAACAGGAACACCATCGGGAAATGCGGCAGCCAGTACCACGAGAAGAACCCGAAGCGGCCGTCCTGCGATTGCACGATGTCGCCAAAGTTCATCGAGCCGGTCGAGATGATCACGCCGATGATGATCAGGCCGATCGAAACCTCGTAGGAGATCATCTGCGCCGCCGAACGCAGCGAGCCGAGGAACGGGTATTTCGAGTTCGACGCCCAGCCGCCCATGATGACGCCGTACACCTCGAGCGAGGACATGGCGAAGACATAGAGAATGGCCACGTTGATGTCTGACAGGACCCAGCCATCGGCAAAGGGGATCACCGCCCAGGCGATCACCGCCAGCACGAAACTGAGCATCGGCGCCAGGAAGAACACCGGCTTGTCGGCGCCGGCCGGCACCACCACTTCCTTGACCACGTATTTCAGCGCGTCGGCCACCGATTGCAGCAGGCCGAAGGCCCCCACCACGTTGGGGCCGCGGCGCATCTGGACGGCGGCCCAGATCTTGCGGTCGCCATAGACGAGGAACAGCAGCGAGACCATCACGAAGCCCAGCACCGCCAGGCATTGCGCAAGGATCGTGATGCCGATCCCGAGCGGGGTAGTAAAGAATTCAGCCATGGTCCCTCACACAGTCGGAATGCGTCTTTCGCGGCAGTTGGCCACCGCCACTTCGGCATCTATCGTCTTCAATCCGTCGGGCAGCGCTGGCGAGATGGTGTAAACCGCATCCCCCCGCCAAAGGCCAGCCTCAACTTCGCTTGTCGTCCGCACGTGGCGGGCAAATCCGTAGCCCCGGATCAGCGCATATTGCGCCGCGGCGCATTCGGCGTAATCGGCCAGGTCCTGCACATCACGCGCACCGGTCATCTTCACGTGAAAATTGACCAGATCGCCCTCGAGCAGGCGGGTCTCGATGCCCCGGTATTCGGGCTCGAACGGGATATCCTGCGCGGTCTCAGACACCTCGCACCCCGCAAGCGCCATCGCGGGCAGCAACGCCGCCCGGAGCCATATCGAGATATGCCGGATCATTCAGCCGCAATTCGCTTCTCCGTCCGGGCCTTCTGGGCGGCGCTGAGCTCGGCCATCAGGGCGCTGGCGCGGGCAATCGGGTTGGTCAGGTAGAAATCCGACACCGCGTTGCGGAAATCCGCCTTGCCCAGCTTGCCGGCCGCAAGCGGCTGCCAGTCGTTCTCGACCACGGTGTCGATCTTGGCCAGATGCGGCACCGCCTTGACCAGCGCCTGCCGCAGTTGCGCCAGGCTATCATAGGGCAGCTTGGCCTCCAACTCACCCGAGAGCGCCCGCAGGATCGCCCAGTTTTCCTTGGCCTCGCCCGGCGCAAAGCCGGCGCGCAGGGCCAGCTGCGGGCGGCCTTCGGTGTTGACGAAAAGCCCGTTTTCTTCCGTGTAGGCCGCGCCCGGCAGGATCACGTCGGCGCGATGCGCGCCCCGGTCGCCATGGCTGCCCTGATAGATCACGAAAGCGCCGTCGCCGATCTCGATCTCGTCGGCGCCAAGGTTGTAGACCACATCGGCCCCTTCCATCGCCGCCGCCAGGCCGCCTTCGGTCACCGCGCCCACGTCCATCGCGCCAACCCGGGAGGCGGCCGAATGCAGCACGAGGAACTTGCTCTCGGTATGGTCCGCGAATGCCATAGCCTTGGCCAGCACCGCCGCGCCATCGGCCTCGCGGATCGCCCCCTGGCCGAGGATCACCAGCGTCTCGCGGCTCAGCGCGTCGGAATTGTCGCCTGCGACCAGCTTGTCGAGCGCGGCCCGGTCGCTGCCGAGGTGGAAATACTCGTAGGTCAGATCGACCGCCTCGCCGACAACGCCGACCTTGGCGCCGCGGCTCCAGGCACCGCGAATACGGGCGTTGAGCACCGGGGCCTCGAGCGCCGGGTTGCAGCCGATCAGCATGATCGCACCGGCGCTGTCGATATCGGCGATGCTCGCGGTGCCGACATAGCCGGACCGGTTGCCCGCCGGCAGATGCGCGCCGTCGGTGCGGCATTCGACGCTGCCGCCCTGCCCTTCGATCAGCTCTTTGAGCGCAAAGGCCGCCTCGACCGGGGCCAGATCCCCGACCAGGCCGACCGGTTTCTCGGCGCCCTTGATCGCCTCTGCGGCCTTGCCCAGGGCTTCCGGCCAGCTCGCCGGGCGCAGCTTGCCATTTTCGCGCACGTATGGCCGGTCCAGCCGCTGACGGCGCAGCCCGTCCCAGACAAACCGGGTCTTGTCGGAAATCCATTCCTCGTTCACGCCGTCATTGTTGCGCGGCAGGATGCGCATCACTTCACGGCCCTTGGTATCGACCCGGATGTTCGACCCCAGCGCATCCATCACGTCGATGGTCTCGGTCTTGGTCAGCTCCCAGGGACGGGCGGTAAAGGCGTAGGGCTTCGACACCAGCGCGCCCACCGGGCAAAGATCGATGATATTGCCCTGAAGGTTCGAATCCAGCGTCTCGCCAAGATAAGCGGTGATCTCGGCATCCTCGCCACGGCCGGTCTGCCCCATCTGGGTGATGCCCGCCACTTCGGTGGTGAAACGCACGCAGCGGGTGCAGGAGATGCAGCGGGTCATGTGGGTCTCGACCAGCGGCCCGAGGTCGAGATCGTCCACCGCGCGTTTGGGTTCGCGGAAGCGCGAGAAATCGACGCCATAGGCCATCGCCTGGTCTTGCAGATCGCATTCGCCACCCTGATCGCAGATCGGGCAGTCCAGCGGGTGGTTGATGAGCAGGAACTCCATCACCCCCTCGCGCGCCTTCTTGACCATCGGAGAGTTGGTCTTGACCACCGGCGGCTGGCCTTCGGGGCCGGGGCGCAGATCGCGCACCTGCATGGCGCAGGAAGCGGCGGGTTTCGGCGGGCCGCCCACCACCTCGACAAGGCACATGCGGCAGTTGCCGGCAATCGACAGGCGTTCGTGATAGCAGAAGCGCGGCACCTCGATGCCAGCGATCTCGCAGGCCTGGATCAGGGTCATCGCCCCGTCCACTTCCACTTCCTTGCCGTCGATGATGATCTTTTTCAGGTCGCTCATGGCTCTCACTTCACTCTCAGAAAGGCACCGATCTGGCTGCCCTTCTCAATCTCTTCGCGCCCCAGCGCGCAATAGGTCTCGGGCTGGCCGCCCACCACGCCGCCCGCCTTCATATAGGCCGCCGCCTCGCCCTCGAGGCGCTTGCGCTGGGCCGAGCTTTCGACAAATTCCTCGATCTGCCCGGCACTGTAGCCCATGTCGCGCGCCTGCGCCTCGAGCGAGCGGATAAAGGACCAGCCGGCAATCATCCGCGCCGCGATACTGGGGCAGGCAATGCGGATCTGATCGGCGATCATCACCGCGCGCAGCCCGTCATTGATCGGCTTGACGGTGGCCAGCGGCGGCAGCGCCAGCGCCGGAGTGGCCAGGGCCAGGGCGATCAGAAATCCAAGACGTTTCATTCCAGACACCGTCCTTTCAGCACGATCCTGTCATTCTCCATCGGCAGCTCTTCTGCCTCGGGCGAGATCTCCCATGCGATGTCCGAGACGCCGAAGTTCAGGATGCAATAGCGCGTCCCCTGATACTGCACCGCCTCGCGCGCGCCGACCATGCTGCGCGACGCCGGGCCGACGGTGGCGACAAAATCGCGCCTGTCCGCCTTGTTCGCCGCAGCGGCCTTGCCCCGGAACGACACGCCGTCGAAGGTCACGCTCTTGCTGGTGAAGGTTTCGACCACATTGCCGCAGGCGGCAAGGCCGAGGCCGGCAACAAGGGGGAGGATCAGGCGCTTCATTCCGTTCACTCCGCCGCCATCGCGCCCATGCGACCGGTTTTCTGGGCCTTGATCCGGTCTTCGATCTCTTCACGGAAGTTGCGGATCAGGCCCTGGATCGGCCAGGCCGCCGCATCGCCAAGCGCACAGATGGTATGGCCCTCGACCTGCTTGGTCACGTCGAAGAGCATGTCGATCTCCTCGACCTCGGCCTCGCCCTTCACCAGACGGTCCATCACCCGCATCATCCAGCCGGTGCCTTCGCGGCAGGGCGTGCACTGGCCGCAGCTTTCGTGCTTGTAGAACTTCGACAGCCGCCAGATCGCCTTGATGATGTCGGTCTGCTTGTCCATCACGATCACCGCCGCCGTACCCAGACCCGAGCCCAGCTCATTGCGCAGATAGTCGAAATCCATCACCGCATCGCGCATCTTCTCGCCACGCACGCAGGGCACCGAAGAGCCACCGGGAATCACCGCCAGAAGATTGTCCCAGCCGCCCCGGATGCCGCCGCAGTGCTTGTCGATCAGCTCTTCGAAAGAGATCGACATCGCTTCTTCGACGACGCAGGGGTTTTCCACGTGGCCGGAGACGGCAAAGAGCTTGGTGCCGGCATTGTTGGCGCGGCCGAAGCCGGCAAACCAGTCCGGCCCGCGGCGCAGGATGGTCGGCACCACGGCGATCGACTCGACGTTGTTCACGGTGGTCGGGCAGCCGTAAAGCCCGGCGCCGGCCGGGAACGGCGGCTTCATCCGGGGCATGCCCTTCTTGCCTTCGAGGCTCTCGATCAGGGCGGTTTCCTCGCCGCAGATATAGGCGCCCGCGCCATGGGTCAGGTAGATGTCGAAATCCCAGCCCGAGCCGGCGGCATTGCGCCCCACCAGGCCCGCGTCATAGGCCTCGTCGATGGCGATTTGCAGCGCCTCGCGTTCGCGGATGTATTCGCCGCGAATGTAGATGTAGCAGGCATGCGCCTGCATCGCGAAACTGGCGATCAGGCAACCTTCGATCAGCGTATGCGGATCATGGCGCATGATCTCGCGGTCCTTGCAGGTGCCGGGCTCGGATTCATCGGCGTTGACCACGAGATACGCCGGCCGCCCGTCGCTTTCCTTGGGCATGAAGGACCATTTCAACCCGGTGGGAAAGCCCGCGCCGCCACGGCCGCGCAGCCCGCTGGCCTTCATCTGGTCGATGATCCAGTCGCGGCCCTTCGCGAGGATGCCGGCGGTGCCGTCCCAATGGCCGCGCTTCTTGGCGCCGTCCAGCGTCCGGTCCTGCATCCCGTAGATGTTGGTAAAGATCCGGTCCTGATCCTTGAGCATGTGCGATGCCACCTTTTAATTGCCCTGACGCTTGCGCCAGATCTGATAGATATTGACGAACGCCCAGATGAACGCCGCCAGAGCCAGAAGATCAATCAGCAGCGCATAGCGCCCCGCCAGACCGATCCTCGGCCCGATAAACTGGGCCGCGAGCCAGATCAGCATGGTGCCGGCAATCACCAGCGCCGTCACGCGCCCCTGCCGTGCAATCTGCTCTTCGCTCTCGCGTGCCATGGCCTCGTCCCTGTCCTTATTTCCCGCCGGGCTCATAGCGCCAGCTGCCCTTGCGTGCGCTCAGCTCGGCCTCGCCGGCCAGAACGGCCGACGGTTTGACCAAGGGCCGGGTCGCGACTTTGGGCGCCTCAGCCTCGGGCGTGGGAGCTGTCGCTTCCGCCGCGGCGTCTGGCTCGGTCTCGGGCTCCGGCTCGGGCCGCGGCGCCGGCTGCGGTGTCGGTGCGACGGCCGCAGCGGCCGGCGAGGCGGCCGTGCTGGTGCTGGCCGAAGCGGCGCTCTGGCTGACCGAGGCGCTTTCTGCGGTGTCGCCGCAGACCATCCTCGACAGCGTCAACCCAAGCCCGCCGTAGAACACCAAGCCGATCAGCAAGGCCGAGAAAAAGCCGAAACCCGCGGTGAGAAACAAGATCACGAACAACAGCGCGCCCGCCGCGGCGGCGCCCTTCCAGCAGGTGCTCCTGCATTTTCCGGTGTTGGTCTCTGTCATGGTCTTGTCTCCCGTTTCTACTGTGTCGATGTCCTAAAACACCTCACTCTTTATCACGGGAGGAGAATTCCGTCTCTCCACCTTCGGCCAGGACTTTGGCTTGAGACATCCAGTCGTCGCGCGTCACCCGGCCCTTGAAGCCTTCGAGGTTCTGGTCGACCCAGGCGACCTCGTCTTCGGTCCAGGCGGCGATCTGGTCGAAATGGTAGAAGCCGAGGCTGTGGCACAGCTCTTCCAGCTTGGGGCCAATGCCCTTGATCTTCTTGAGATCGTCAGCCTTGCCGCCGCGCGGCGCGTCAAGCGCCTGGGGGCGCTGGCCCACGTCGGCGGTTTCCGCCTTGGCGGTCTCGGTCTTGGCCATTTTCTTGGTGGATTTGGCCTTGGGCTTCTTGGCCGTCTTGCCTTTCGACGCGGTGACGGCGTCCTTGTCGCCATCGGCGGTCAAGTTCTTGGCGTCTTCGGTGGGATGGCCAGCCGCCTCGGCATCGGTCTCGGGCGAGCTCGACGAAATCGGATGGCCCTTGGTGGTGGCATGGGCCTCGCGGGTGTCGATGCCGGTTTCATCCGCCGGATCCCCCTTGGAAGGCCGCGGCTGATGGGTCATGGGCGCGGTCACGCTGGCCGGCTTGTCGCCATGGTTGGCGCCTTTCTGCCAGGGCGCGCTCAGCGCAACCTCGCTGCCGTCGATCCGCTTGATCGTGTCGCCGAGGTCGGTCGCCAGCTGGGCCGAGGCGTTGTACTGGTGACGGTCATCGTTGCCTTCGGCGAGGCTGGTCAGACCGGCGGCCGGCTCGGACGTGTAGCGGCCGTTTTGCGGCCCCGGCACCGGCACCTGGCCTGCGGCCATCTCGTCGATGATCTCGGCCAGACGCGCGGCAGTCAGGTCTTCGTAGTAATCCTTGCCGATCTGCGCCATCGGCGCATTGGCACAGGCGCCCAGGCATTCCACCTCTTCCCAGGAAAACCGGCCATCCTCGGACAGCTGATGCGCCGCCGGGGCGATCTTGTCACGGCAGACGCCGATCAGGTCCTCGGCGCCGCAGATCATGCAGGAGGTGGTGCCGCACACCTGGATATGGGCAACGGAGCCAACCGGTTGCAGCTGGAACATGAAGTAGAACGAGGCCACTTCGAGCACCCGGATATAGGCCATGCCCAGCATGTCGGCGACATGTTCGATGGCCGGCCGGGTCAGCCAGCCCTCCTGCTCCTGCGCACGCCACAGCAGCGGGATCACCGCGCTGGCCTGACGGCCCTCGGGATATTTCGTGACCTGCGCTTCGGCCCAGGCCAGATTGGCCTCGGTGAAAGCAAAGCTTTCAGGTTGATCGGGATACAGACGTCGCAGCATCAGGCTTTTCCTTCCGCAACCAGGCGGCAACCGGTCAGGACCTGGTACTGACCACCCAGAAATTCGCTCAGCGCGGCAAAGACCGCTTGTGTGTCCTTGTTCTCGGGGCTCAGATCGCCCGGCGAGACATCCATCAGCCGCTTCGAGAGGCCGCGGATTTTCTGGGCCAGATAGGCCCGGTACTTGTCGAGACTTTCCAGAACGCCGGCCTTGGTCAGACCGGCATCCAGCGCATCGAGTTTCGGCACCACCTCGCGGTGGAACCGCGCCAGCCGCTCCGGTGTCGTCACCGCGATCTGCGGCGGCCAGACCTCCTGCGCCGCCATTTCCGGCACCGCGGCGCGCAGCTCGATGTCAAGCTGGGCGGCGGCGTCGAAATTCTCGAAGCAGATGTCGAGCTTGCGCTCGAGGAATCGGGTCTCGGAGGCCTCGACAAAGGACGTCCGGGCATACCACGCCTGCACGGCGACAAAAAGCGCTGCCACCAGCGTCGAGGCCGCCAGCACGATGGTCGAGGCATCGCGCGCAGGCCGGGAGGTGCCGGGCCCTCTCATGCGCCCTGCCCCGCAAGGCCATATGCGCCCCGCGTCAATCTCATGCCGCGCAGCTCCCCGAGGTCAGCCGAACGCCACCGTCTGCCAGCCGCACCGCCTCGTCACGGGCCAGCCGCTGTTCGGTGATCGCTATCGCCTGGGCGCGGGTCAGCCCGGCCTGAAATTCGACCACGCCGTAATCGGCCTCGCTGACCAACTGGCAGCCGAGCGTGCCCACCGCGGCGTCATAGGCCGCCAGGTCCTCGACGGTGGTCCCGTCTGGCGGCAGATCCATGCACCCGGAAAGGGCCGCAACCGGCGTGAGGAAAAGACCGTAACGCACTGGGGTCACCGGTCGATCTCCCCGAAGACCACGTCCATCGTGCCGATGATCGCCGCCACATCGGCCAGCTGGTGGCCACCCGCGACGTAATCCATCGCCTGCAAATGCAGGAACCCCGGCGCCCGCAGTTTGGCGCGATAGGGCTTGTTGGTGCCATCCGCCACGAGATAGACGCCAAATTCGCCCTTGGGCGCCTCGACCGCGGCATAGACTTCGCCGGCGGGCACGTGGAAGCCTTCGGTATAAAGCTTGAAGTGATGGATCAGCGCCTCCATCGAGGTCTTCATCTCGCGGCGCGATGGCGGCGTGATCTTGCCCCGGGCAAGGATTTCGCCCTGCCCCTCGGGCGCGCGCAATTTCTCGATCGCCTGATGGATGATCTTCAGCGACTGGCGCATTTCCTCCATGCGGACGAGATAGCGGTCATAGCAATCGCCGTTCTTGCCCACAGGGATCTGGAAGTCGAATTCGTTATAACATTCATAGGGTTGCGCCCGTCGCAAATCCCATGCTAGGCCCGAGCCGCGCACCATCACGCCGGAAAAGCCCCATTGCTGGATGTCCTCTTCGCTGACCACGCCGATATCGGCGTTGCGCTGCTTGAAGATGCGGTTTTCGGTCAGCAACCCGTCGATGTCGTCGATCACCTTGGGGAATTCATGCGCCCAGATCTCGATATCGTCGATCAGGTCGGGCGGCAGATCCTGGTGCACGCCGCCGGGCCGGAAATAGGCCGCGTGCAGCCGCGCGCCACAGGCCCGCTCGTAGAACACCATCAGCTTTTCGCGTTCCTCGAAGCCCCAGAGCGGCGGGGTCAGCGCGCCCACGTCCATCGCTTGGGTGGTGACGTTCAGCAGGTGGTTCAGGATACGGCCGATCTCGGAATAGAGCACCCGGATCAGCGAGGCGCGGCGCGGCACCTGCACGCCGGTCAGCTTTTCGATGGCCAGACACCAGGCATGTTCCTGGTTCATCGGCGCGACGTAATCGAGCCGGTCGAAATACGGCAGGTTTTGCAGGTAGGTCCGGCTCTCCATCAGCTTTTCGGTGCCTCGGTGCAGCAGGCCGATATGCGGGTCGCAGCGCTCGACGATCTCGCCGTCAAGCTCGAGCACCAGCCGGAGAACCCCGTGCGCCGCAGGGTGTTGCGGGCCGAAGTTGATGTTGAAGTTGCGAATTTTCTGCTCGCCCGACAGCGCGTCGGTGCTGCCGTCGTCGAACTTGGAGCCGTCCATCATCAGCGTTTCTCCAATTCCTGTAGCTTGGTGGCCATCAGCCACAGCAGGATCAAGGTTCCCAGCGGAATCACACAGGCCAGCGCCCAGAGCTTGTCATACCCGAAATGCGGCAACAGCTTCATCATCGGAATGATGGTGAGCACCGACATGATGATCCAGATCAGCGTGCCCATCACTTGGCCTCCGCGTCGGGTTTCTCATCGCCGGGCAGGATGTATTCCGCGCCCTCCCAGGGCGACATGAAATCGAACTGCCGATATTCCTGCACCAGGTTCACCGGCTCATAAACCACCCGTTTCTGCGCCTCGTCGTAACGCACCTCGGTATAGCCGGTGGTCGGGAAATCCTTGCGCAGCGGATAGCCGCGAAAGCCGTAATCGGTCAGGATACGGCGCAGATCGGGATGCCCCGAGAACAGGATGCCGAACATGTCGAAGACTTCGCGCTCGAACCAGTTGGCCGAAGGGTGGATCGCGGTGATCGAGGGCACCATCGCCTCTTCGCGGATCGACACCCGCAGGCGGATGCGGTGGTTCTGGTACATCGACAGGAAGTGATAGACCACGTCAAAGCGTTTCTGACGCTCGGGGTAATCCACCGCCGTGATGTCGACCAGCGACGAGAACTGGCAATTCGGGTCGCTGCGCAGGAATTCCACCAGCCCGGTGAGGTTCGTCGGCGCCACATTGACGTTGAGCTCGCCGTGATCGACCGAATAGCTCAACACGCAATCCGGCCGTTTCAGCTCGATATGCGCGCCAAGCTCGTTGAGTGCTGCGGTCATCGCCTGCCCCCTTACCTTGTGATCGTGCCGGTGCGGCGGATCTTGCGTTGCAGCTGCATCAGACCGTAGAGCAGCGCCTCGGCGGTCGGCGGGCAGCCCGGCACATAAATGTCGACCGGCACGATCCGGTCACAGCCGCGCACCACGGAATAGCTGTAGTGGTAATAGCCGCCGCCATTGGCGCAGGAGCCCATCGAGATCACGTAGCGCGGCTCCGGCATCTGGTCATAGACCTTGCGCAGCGCCGGGGCCATCTTGTTGGTCAGCGTGCCGGCGACGATCATCACGTCGGACTGGCGCGGAGAAGCGCGCGGCGCGATGCCGAACCGCTCGGCGTCATAACGCGGCATCGAGGTGTGCATCATCTCGACCGCGCAGCAGGCCAGGCCAAAGGTCATCCAGTGCAGCGAGCCGGTGCGCGCCCAGTTGATGATGTCCTCGGTCGAGGTCAGCAGGAAGCCTTTGTCCTGCAATTCGGCATTCAGCGCCTCCGCGCCGGCCGGCAGCCCCGCCGTTTCGATCGGTGCCTGGGCGGAGGCGCCGGATTTCACCCGCTCATGCTGCGGGCCCATGCCCTGCACTTCGGTGACATCGGGTTCGGGCGTTTGGTTCACTGCCATTCCAGGGCCCCCTTCTTCCATTCATAGGCAAAGCCGATGGTGAGCACGGCCAGGAAGACCATCATCGACCAGAAACCGACCATCGAGATATCCCGGAAGCCGACGGCCCAAGGAAACAGGAAGGCGATCTCGAGATCGAAGATGATGAAGAGGATCGAAACGAGGTAGAACCGCACGTCGAACTTCATCCGCGCGTCGTCGAAGGCGTTGAACCCGCATTCATAGGCCGAGACCTTCTCGGGGTCCGGATTGCGGACGGCGAGGATCACGGCGGCCAGGATGAGGACAATGCCAAGTCCGACGGCGACGGCGAGAAAGACGAGAATGGGAAGATATTCCCTGAGCATCTCTTCCACGGGGCAGGCTCCTTTCAGCACGCGCATCGCACGTGCGCTCAATTGGCTCGCTGGGCTTGTCCCGGGTTTATCGCTGCCGCCCAAGGGGGTCAATCCACCCATCACATATTCGCGAGAATTGATGACCTCGGTAATCGCCCGGAAATTAGGGACTTCCGGGCGAAATTTCCGGCCCGTCGCGCCCGGGTGCGTCGCACTCTGTTGTGCGCTAACAGCGCCGGCCCCAAGCGGCCCCCGCCCCGGGCCCGATCCGGGGCCCCACGGCCTGCCCGGCGCGACCGCGCCAGGCCGCCGGTGTCACGCCCAGCCGGGCTTGCGCTTGTCGAAGAAGGCGGCGATGCCCTCCTGTGCCTCGGCGCTTTCCCAGCGTTCGGCCAGCGCCCCGGCGGCAAAATCCATCTCGTCCTGGCTGACGCCGCCGCCCAGCGCGCGGATCAGCGCCTTGGCCTCGGCCACCGCGCCCGGCGCGCAGGCCAGATAGGGCGCCACTTCCGCCGCGACCGCCGCATCCAGATCGGCCGCCGGCACCGCCCGCGCCACCAACCCAAGCGCCATCGCCTCGGCGGCATCGAAAATCCGCGCCGACATGAAGACCCGCCGTGCCATCGCCGGCCCCATGCGTTTCAGCGCGAACGGCCCGATATTGGCCGGGATCAGCCCCAGCCGGGTCTCGGTAAAGCCGAATTTCGCCCCCTCCTCGGCAATCACCACGTCACAGACTGACATCAGCCCCATACCGCCGCCAAAGGCATTGCCCTGCACCCGCCCGATCAACGGTTTCGCCAGGGTATCAAGCGCCTGCAACATGGTCGAGAGCTTGGCACTCTCGCGCTTGCGCGTCGCCGCGTCCATCTCGAACTGCGCCCGCATCCAGGCCAGATCGCCACCGGCGCAAAAGCTCTTGCCCTCGGCCGCCAGCACCACCACCCGCACGCGGTCATCCGCGTCCAGCGCCTTGGCCGCCGCCACCAGATCGGCCAGCATCTGCGCCGACATGGCATTGTGTTTCTCGCTCCGCGCCAGCCAGAGCGTCGCCACGCCGCGGGCGTCGGTCTCTGTTCTTACAGTCTCATACATCATCCGTCTCCCGCGGCACGCGCATCGCGCGCGCCATCTCTGCCGCCGTGGCGATCACCCCCCGGTCGAGGCCGGTCTCATAACCCAGCGCTTCCAGCCGTGCGGCCACCGCCTCGGTCGCCACATTGCCCGCCGCGCCCGGCGCGTAGGGACAGCCCCCTAGACCGCCCACTGCCGCGTCGAAGACCCGCAGGCCCTGCTCCAGCGACACCTCGATATTGTCCAGCGCCCGCCCGCCGGTGTCATGGTAATGCCCCGCCAGCCGCGCCGCCGGCACCTGCGCGGTCACCGCCTCCAGCATCGCCGCGATGCCCTCTGGCCTAGCCTGCCCGATGGTGTCGCCCAGCGAGACCTCATAGCAGCCCATGTCCAGCAGGGCCCGCGCCACCCGCGCCACCGCATCCGGCGCCACCGGCCCGTCGTAGGGGCATTCCACCACGCAGGAGACATAGCCCCTGACCGGCAGCCCCGCCGCCCGGGCCGCCTCGGCCACCGGGCGGAAGCGTGCCAGGCTCTCGGCGATGCTGGCGTTGATATTTGCACTGGAAAACCCTTCGGAGGCCGAGCCGAAGATCGCCACCTCGTCGGCGCGCGCCGCAAGCGCCCCCTCCAGCCCGCGCAGGTTCGGGGTCAGCGCGGCATAAGACACCCCCTCGGCCCGGTCGATCCCGGCCAGCACCGCCCCGGAATCCGCCATCTGCGGCACCCATTTCGGCGAAACGAAACTGGCGCATTCGATGCGGCGAAACCCGGCGCCGCTCAGGCAGTCGACCAGCGCGATCTTTTCCGCCGTCGGGATTTGGCGCTTTTCATTCTGCAAGCCGTCGCGCGGGCCGACCTCGAAAATCTCGACCTTCGCGCTCATGTCCCGACCTCCTCCAGCGGATAGAAGTCGCGATCATAGAGATCCTGCTCGCCGTCGCGCGCCTTGGCCCGCTGATAGCCGGGGCGCGCCTTCAGCCGATCCCAATAGGCCGTGAGCCGGGGAAATTCGTCGAACCGCACGTAATAACGCGCCAGTTCGAACCCGTAGGAAAACATGATATCGGCCGCCGAAAACCCCGAGGCCAGGCAATGGTCGTGCTGCCACCGGGCCTCCATCGCGCCCAGCGCCGCCCGCAGCCGTGCGGTCAGCAGCTTGATCACCACCGGCGAGGCATCCGCCGGATCCCGGAGGAACACCCGGTTGAGATTGAGGTTCTCCACCAGACAACCGATGGTCTCGGAATAGGCGATGAACTCGAGATAGCGCGCCCGCTCGGCCGTGCCCGGCGCCGGCTGAAGCCCGGGCTCGGGATGCTGTTCGCAGAGCCATTGCAGGATCGCCCCGCTCTCGAACAGCACCTCGTCGCCATATTCCAGCGCCGGCACCCGGCCGGCCGGCGACAACGCCTTGAACTCCGGCCGCCGCAGGGAACCGTCGCGGATCGAATAGGGCACCACCTCGAAATCGAGCCCCAGCTCCTCCATCAGCCAGAGCACCCGGAACGAGCGCGCCAGCGGCACATGGTGCAGACGGATCATGCCGCCGCCTCCCCGTCCTCGGCCAGCCGGATCAGCGCCGCCCCGGCCTCGACCTGGGCCCCGGCCGGCACCAGCACCTCGGCCACCACGCCATCGCGCGGCGCGGTCAGGGCATGTTCCATCTTCATCGCCTCGAGCACCGCCAGCCGGTCGCCGGCCTGCACCTCCTGCCCGGCCTGCACGTCGATCTTCTGCACCAGCCCCGGCATCGGCGCCTCGATCACCGAGGCATCGCTGGCCGCCCCCGCCGCCCGGTCGAGCGCCCGGATCACCCGGTAGGCCCTTCCGTAATCGGCAAAGACGGTCACCACGTCGCCGGCCACCGCAAAGGGCCAGGCCGCGCGGCCATCCAACGTCCAGCCGCCCGGGCCACGCCGCGCCGCGATCACTCGATCGCCGATCTCGACGTCGCAGGCGCCCGGCCCGCGCACCCGCAGCCGCAGCTCGTGCCGGCTCTCGCCCTCGTCCAGTACCAGGGTCCGCGCCAGCGGCTGCCAGAGGGTGAAACCTGTCGCCCAACCGTCGCCCTGCCAGAGCCCGGCCTCGACCAGCGCCGCCTGCGCCAGCGCCGCGGCATTCTCTTCCGCCACGGCGGTCAGCGCTGCGATCTCGCGGCCGATCAGCCCGGTGTCCACCTCGCCACGGCCAAAGCCCTCATGCGCCGCCAGCGCCCCGAGAAAGGCCAGGTTGGTCACCGATCCCGCCACCTCGGTGCGTCCCAGCGCCTGGCGCAGCCGTTTCAGGGCGATCTCCCGGGTCGGCCCATGGGTGATCAGCTTGGCGATCATCGGGTCGTACCACGGGCTGATCTCATCGCCGCCGCGCACCCCGGTATCGGCGCGCGCGCCCTCGGGGAACGACAGATGCGTCAGCGTCCCGGTGGCCGGCAGGAACCCCGCCGGCACATCCTCGGCATAAAGCCGCGCCTCGAAGGCATGGCCGGTGATCGTCAGCGCCTCCTGCCGCGCCGGCAGGCTTTCGCCGGCCGCCACCCGGAGCTGCCATTCCACCAGGTCGACGCCAGTGATCATCTCGGTGACCGGATGTTCGACCTGCAAACGGGTGTTCATCTCCATGAACCAGAACCCGTCCGGCCGCAGCCCCTGCGAGCCATCGACGATGAACTCCACCGTCCCCGCGCCCTTGTAGCCGATCGCCTCGGCCGCGCGCACCGCCGCCTGCCCCATGGCCGCGCGCATCTCCTCGGTCATGCCGGGCGCCGGTGCCTCCTCGATCACCTTCTGATGGCGCCGTTGCAGCGAGCAATCGCGCTCGAAGAGATGCACCGCCCGGTCGCCATCGCCAAAGACCTGAACCTCGATATGGCGCGGCTGGGTGACGAATTTCTCGATCAGCACCGCGTCATTGCCAAAGGCGGTGCGCGCCTCGGCCCGCGCGCTCTCCAGAGCCCGCTCGAACTCGGCCGGCCGTTCCACCAGCCGCATGCCCTTGCCGCCGCCTCCGGCGACCGCCTTGATCAGCACCGGATAGCCGATTTCCTCGGCGCGCGCCGCCAGCCCCTCCTGCGAGGCGCCGTGATAGCCCGGCACCACCGGCACCCCGGCCTCCTGCATCAGCGCCTTGGCGGCATCCTTCAGGCCCATCGCTCGGATCGCCTTGGCCGAAGGTCCGATGAAGGTCAGCCCGGCCGCCTCCACCGCCTCGACGAACTCGGGGTTCTCGCTGAGAAAGCCATAGCCCGGGTGGATCGCCTGCGCGCCCTCGGCCAGCGCCACCTCGATGATCCGGTCACCCTTGAGATAGCTCTCGGCCACCGCCGCCGGCCCGATGCAGCGCGCCACATCGGCCATTGCCACATGCGCCGCCCCGGCATCGGCCTCGGAATAGACCGCCACGCAGCGCACGCCCAGGCTCTGCGCCGTCTTCATCACCCGACAGGCGATCTCGCCCCGGTTGGCAATCAGGATCGTGTCAAACATCGGGCTTCCCTTCGCTGGTCCGCATCTTCTTCTCTTTGCAAATACGCCTCATGCCGCCTGCCCCGATCACATCCGGAAGACGCCGAAGCGCGTGTCCTCGATCGGCGCATTGAGCGCCGCCGACAGCGACAGGGCCAGCACCTCGCGCGACTTGCGCGGATCGATGATGCCGTCGTCCCAGAGCCGGGCGCTGGCATAAAGCGGGTGGCTCTGCTCCTCGAACATCTCGATCGTCGGCCGCTTGAATTCGGTCTCCTCCGCTTCGCTCCAGTTGCCGCCGCCGCGTTCGATGGCATCGCGTTTCACCGTCGCCAGCACGCCGGCCGCCTGCGCCCCGCCCATCACCGAGATGCGGCTGTTGGGCCAGGTCCAGAGAAAGCGTGGCTGATAGGCGCGGCCCGACATGCCGTAGTTACCGGCCCCGAAGGAGCCACCGACCAGCATGGTGATCTTCGGCACCGAGGTGGTGGCCACCGCAGTCACCATCTTGGCGCCATGGCGGGCAATGCCCTCGTTCTCGTACTTCCGCCCGACCATAAAGCCGGTGATGTTTTGCAGGAAGACCAGCGGCGTCTTGCGCTGCGAGCACAATTCCACGAAATGCGCGCCTTTCTGTGCCGCTTCGGAAAACAGCACGCCATTGTTGGCCACGATCCCCACCGGGCAGCCGTTCACCTCGGCAAAGCCGGTCACCAGCGTCTCGCCGAAGCGCGGCTTGAACTCGTCGAAATACGAGCCGTCCACCAGCCGCGCGATCACCTCGCGAATGTCATATGGTGTGCGCAGATCGCCCGGCACCACGTCGAAGAGCTCGTCAGGGTCATAGGCCGGCGCCGACCCCGTAGGGTGGGTTTGCAACCCACCGCCGCTGTGTCCGCCAAGCGACCCGACAGCCCGCCGCGCCAGCGCCAGCGCGTGGCTGTCGTCTTCGGCCAGGTAATCCGCCACGCCCGAAAGCCGCGTATGCACATCGCCACCGCCAAGATCCTCGGCGCTCACCACCTCGCCGGTCGCCGCCTTCACCAGCGGCGGCCCGGCGAGAAAGATCGTACCCTGTTCCTTGACGATAATGGTCACGTCCGACATCGCCGGCACATAGGCGCCGCCCGCCGTGCAGGAGCCCATCACCACGGCGATCTGCGCGATCCCCTTGGCCGACATCCGCGCCTGATTGTAGAAGATTCGGCCGAAATGGTCGCGGTCCGGAAAGACCTCGTCCTGGTTCGGCAGGTTCGCCCCACCTGAATCCACCAGGTAGATACAGGGCAGATGATTTTCCTCGGCGATCTCCTGGGCGCGTAGGTGCTTCTTGACGGTCATCGGGTAATAGGTGCCGCCTTTCACCGTGGCGTCGTTGCAGACCACCATGACCTCGCGGCCCATCACCCGGCCGATGCCGGCGATGGCGCCGGCGGCAGGGGCCGCGCCGTCGTACATGCCATGCGCCGCGGTGGCGCCGATCTCGAGGAAGGGCGAACCGGGATCGAGCAGGTTGGCCACCCGCTCGCGCGGCAGCATCTTGCCACGCGCCACATGGCGCTCGCGAGATTTCGCCCCGCCACCGGCGGCCGCGGCTTCGGCCGCCTCCTGCACCACGCGCAGCGCCTCTTCATGGGCGGCGCGATTGGCTTTTGCCGCGTCCGATCCGGTCACCAGCTTCGATGTCAGCTTCATGTTCCGCGCCTCCTGCGCAATCCCGGCCCTCCGGCGAGGGCCCTTCGTCCTGTCATTCGTCTCGGTCTGTTCGCTCCGGGCCGGGCCTTCCTCATCGCCCGGGTCGCGCCTTGGGCCGGGGCGGCGGTGGCGGATCGGCCCAGCCGGTTGTCACCGCTGGCGCCGCCAGCCCTAGGTATCGCCCCACCTGCCAGGCCAGCACGGCGCTTTTCAGCCGCAGATTGGCCTCGCGCGCGGTGCACCAGGTGGCCATGACCTCGCCCGCCCCGGCGCAATCCGGCCCCGCCGAAATGTCACGCGCAAGGTGCCAGGCCGTATGATAAAGCCGCGTCGGCAGCCCCTCGCTTGGCGGCGGCGGGTCCGGCAGTGCCGCCATGATATGGCCGTGCAGCACATGCTGGTCGCCGGCCAGCGCCTTCTGGCAGGCCAGCGGCGCCGCCGAGCGGTCGCAGCGGGTGACGCCGATATTGCCGCAGTATTCCACCCCGCGCACATCCCAGAGATCGAAATCCGCCGCATCGAGCGCCCGGTCGCGATGGACCCGAAGCCGCCATTCGTAGCGCGCGACCTCGGCATCGATGCAGGCCGAGAACTCCGGCAGCGTCTCCTCCGACCGGGCCGCCCCGGCCAGGCCCACCAGGGCCACGACGGCCCCGCCGATGATCTGCGCCCCGCAGCCCATCTCAGGCGCGATAGTCCGGGTTTTCGTAGTCGAAACGACAGCCCGCCTCGAACGCCTTGCGGTCGTTGCCCTCGTTCGGATAGCCGCCGGCGTCGCGCAGCATCCGGGCGGCATGCATCAGGTTCCAGGTCATGATCGTGGTGTTGCGGCGGGTAAAATCATTGTCGAAGCCGACCGGCGTGTCCCCCTCCTGCGGATCGCCATAAGACGGCCCCGGCCCGGCCTCGCCGATCCAGCCGCAATCGGCCTGCGGCGGGATGGTATAGCCCAGGTGGCTCAGCGCGAACCCGAGGGTCATCGCCACATGTTTGACGCCATCCTCGTTGCCGGTGATGACGCTGCCGCCGACCTTGCCGTAATAGATCGACTGGCCCTTGTCGTTGAGTTCGCCCGACATGCCGTACAGCCGCTCGATCAGCACCCGGCAGACCGAGCTTTCCTCGCCCAGCCAGATCGGCGTGCCGACAACCAGAATATCGGCCGCCTTGACCTTGTCCCAGAGCTTGGGCCAGTCGTCGCTGTCCCAGCCATGTTCGGTCATGTCGGGAAAGATGCCGGGCGGCACCTGGTAATCGAGCAGATGCAGATGTTCGACGTCGACGCCGTTTTTTTCCATGATGTCGGCCGAGGCCCCCATCAACAGCCTTGTGTGGCTCTTGCTGCCGTCTTTCTTCAGCGAGGTGTTGATAAAGAGCGCCTTGAGTCCTGCGAATGTCTGTTTGCCATCGGTCATTGTCATCCTCCATGGGTGGGGTCAGCCTAGCACGCGTGCCATGCCCGGCCTATTCACCTAGGTCCTTCTTCAATTGCTCCAACTCGCGATCGAGAAAGAACGACGTGATCGACCGGATCACCACCAGCAGGCCGAGGAACATCAGATCCGAGAATGCCAGGCTCAGCGCGGTGTGGATGATGTCCGACACGATGAAGAGTTCGAGCGAGGCCAGGATATAACGGCCCAGCTCGATGCGTTCGCGGTTGGTCCGGTTGACGCGCTCGGAGCCGCGCCCGAAGATCTCGGCCCCGCTCACCCCGATGATGAAGCGCACCGCCCCCAGCAAAATCAGCACCACGGCGGCGATATCGACAATGGCGGCGGCCCATTCCAGCAGTTCGACCAGCCAGGAAAACTGGCCATGCAGAATGCCGCCCTCAAGTTCCAGATCGACAAGACTTCCCAAGATCACACACCTCCGTTCCGGGTTCCGGATCGTACGCCCAATCCGGCCGCCGAAGTCGCGGTTCCGTTCAGCCCATCTTCGCCATCATCTCGCGGCCGATCAGCATGCGACGGATTTCCGACGTGCCGGCGCCGATCTCCATCAGCTTGGCATCGCGGAAGATGCGGGCCACCGGGGTTTCGTTCATGAAGCCCGCGCCCCCCATCGCCTGCACCGCCTGATGCGCCACCACCATGGCCTCTTCGCTGGCATAGAGGCAGCAGGCCGCGGCGTCCTGACGGGTGACCTCACCGCGATCGCAGGCCTTGGCCACCTCGTAGACATAGGCGCGGGCGGAGTTCATCTTGGTGTAGATGTCGGCCAGCTTGCCCTGCATCAGCTGGAAGTTTCCGATCGGCTGTCCGAACTGCTTGCGCTCGGCCATGTAGGGCATGATCTCGTCGAGACAGGCGGCCATGATGCCGGTGCCGATGCCGGCCAACACGACGCGTTCATAGTCCAGCCCCGACATCAGAACGCGCACGCCCTTGCCCTCTTCGCCGAGGATGTTGTCGAACGGCACTTCGACGTCCTCGAACACCAGCTCGGCGGTGTTCGAGCCGCGCATCCCCAGCTTGTCGAAATGCTTCGAGGTGGAAAAGCCCTTCATTTCCTTCTCGATCAGAAAGGCGGTGATGCCTTTCGACCCGGCGTCCGGATCGGTCTTGGCATAGACCACCAGCGTATCGGCATCGGGGCCATTGGTGATCCAGAACTTGTTGCCGTTGAGCCGGTAGTGATCGTTGCGCTTTTCCGCGCGCAGCTTCATCGACACCACGTCCGAGCCGGCACCGGCCTCGGACATCGCCAGCGCACCGACATGTTCACCCGAGACGAGGCGCGGCAGGTATTTCTGCTTTTGCTCCTCGGAGCCGTTCAGCTTGATCTGGTTGACGCAGAGGTTGGAATGCGCGCCGTAAGACAGCGACACCGAGGCCGAGGCCCGCGCGATTTCCTCGACCGCGATGACATGGGCGAGATAACCCATGCCCGCGCCGCCGTATTCCTCGGGCACGGTCACGCCCAGCAGGCCCAGCTCGCCCATCTCCTGCCAGAGCTCGTTGGGGAACGCGTTCGTGGCGTCGATCTCCGCCGCCATCGGCCGGACCCGGTCCTGCGCCCAGCGGTGCACCATCTCGCGCAGCGCGTTTACATCTTCGCCCAGATCAAACGCCATCACCGCGTTGAACATGACCTTGCCTCCCAATTAATGAACAAGTGTTCAATAAATCCATACCAGCAGGTTTCGAGTCGGTCAATGGCCAGTTGCCCCACCCGCCCCGGCCCCCGCGCCGGGGCCTCTCGGCCGAAAGTGCGACCCCGAGCCTACCACGAAAAAGGGCGGCCCATCCGGGCCGCCCGTGACACTGGTTACCGAACGTCAGGAAACTTAGCGCACGACGTAGACGATGGTGCGCTGTTCCGGCTCCACGAGGACCGGCTGGCCGTTGATGTAGACATAGCGCAGCTCGGCATCCGGGATTTCGACCAGCTCCACGCTCTCGGGCACCACGGCGCCGCGCACCACTTCGCCTTCGAGATAGATCGGATCGAGCGTGTTGGTGCGCACATAGGTCACCACGCGTTCGTCAGGCTGGGCATAGGCGCCGGCCGACCCGGCCAGCAGACCACCGGCAACGGCACCGATCGGCCCGGCGACAAGCGCACCGGCCACGGCACCCACGGTCCCGGCACCGGCAAAGGCCTCGCCGTCCTTGGATGAGTCATAGGTGACCGTGCCGACGGTCACTTCCGGGGCGATCACGGCGGTCGGGGTCTCTTCGACCATGGCGGTCAGATAGTTGCCATAGGCCCAGCCCTCTTGGCCGTCATACGTCACCTTGCACCAGTTCGATTCCTCGATGCAGCCGTCAACGCTGGCCTTGGCCTCGGCATCGATCACGCCGATGATCTCATACTGGGGGCCGGGGCCGGCGCGCAGGTTGAGGTCGGTCACGGCGGTGGCCGAGGTCGCGGCGGCGGCCGAACCGGCGGCAAAAATGGCGGTCGAGGCGGTCAGGATAGCTTTGCGAAACATGGGTAGACTCCTTCTCACTTTGCTTTGAAGCGGCGCATGTTGCGCGGCGTTCGGGGGTCTAATCGCCAGCCGATGAAGTTTGTTCCGCGCTGTCGTGCAAACTTGCGGCGTTTTGCGCAAGGCCCTCGGCCCCTTGGCAAAATCCCGCCCAAAACCTCCGAAGGACCCGGCGTTTCCGTGCCGATGCGCGACAACGTGATGCAACCTTTTCAACGCACCGGCATTGGCGCGCGCCGCCGCGCGGGAACCGAGGACGCGAGGGCTGCGTTGCACCTTGACCGGTCGCCGCGACCGGGATCATGTCTGGTGGGCGCCTTACGCCCGACGCATTCAGGAGTTCGCCATGCCCGCCACCCTCGCCCGCCTCTGCGCCACCGCCACCTTCTGCCTCGGCCTTGCTGGCGCTGCCGGCGCCGAACAGGTCGGCGAGATCGATGTCGACTGGGTGGGCAACGACATTCTCATCGAGGCCATCGCCGACCCCAAGGTCGAGGGTGTCACCTGTCATATCGCCTATTTCGAACGCGGCCTGTTCGACCGGCTGTCCAAGGGCAACTGGTTCGAAGATCCCTCGAACGCCTCGATCGCCTGCCGCCAGACCGGGCCGCTAAAGGTCGGCGACATCGACCTGGACGAAGACGGCGAGGACGTGTTCCGCACCTCGCGGTCGATCATCCTGAAATCGCTGCGGGTCAAACGCATTTTCGACGAGGCCAATCAGACGCTGATCTATGTCGCCCATGCCGCCGAATTGACCGATGGCTCGGCCAAGGTCTCGATGTCGACGGTGCCGCTCTATGGCGCCCGGTTGCAGGATTGATGAACCGCGCTCACCTCGGCCCGAATGATCCGCGCGATCAACGCGCAATCCTCGAGGCTGAAGGTCAGCGGCAGGCGCATGTCCACGATGCCCTTCAGAACCCGGTCGGTGGCCGGCATCGCCTCTGACGGCGCATAACGCCAGCTGTCGTAGCGCGAGGTAAAGGCCACCGGCTCGGCGCCACCGAACCACTTGAGCTCGACCCCCCGGTCGGCACAGCGGCGCAGCGCCTCGGCAATCGCTGCCTCACCCCAGTCGAGCAGCAGAAACTGGATCGACGAGCCGACAAAGGCCTCGCCCTCGCGCCGCGCCACCACATGCAGCCCGGGCGTGTCGCGCAGCCCCTCTTCGACCACGCTGTACCGCGCGTTCCAGCGCGCGATCTGCCGGTCGAGCGCCCGCAGTTGCGGGCGCAGGATCGCCGCGCGCAGATGATCCATCCGCCCCGAGACATTGGGCGTGTCGTATTTCACCCGCTCGAACACCTCTGACCCCGGCGCCGCCAGATGCCGGCCGTAAAGCATGTAGGAACCGGAAAGCATCACCGCCCGCGCCGCCACCTCTTCGTCATCGGTGATCAGCAAGCCGCCCTCGCCGGAGTTCACATGTTTGTAGGTCTGGCAGGAGTAACAGCCCAGAACCCCATGCCGCCCCGAGGGCAGTCCGCGCCAGGCGGCGCCCATGGTATGGGCACAATCCTCGATCACACGGACGTTCGCCGCGTCGCAGATCGCCATCAGCCGGTCCATGTCGCAGATGTGCCCGCGCATGTGGCTCAGCATCAGCACCTCGGCCTGATCCGCCTTGGCCGCCAGGTCGTCGAGATCGATCACCAGCCCCTCGGTCACGCCGACAAACACCGGCACCGCACCGACCGAGGCGATGGCGCCGGGCACCGGCGCCAGCGTGAAGGCATTGGTCAGCACCCGGTCGCCCGGCCGGACCCCGATGGCCCGCAGCCCGCAGGCCATGGCATAGCCGCCCGAGGCCACCGCGAGGCAGTATTTCGCCCCGACCCGGGCGGCGAATTCCTGCTCCAGCAGCGCCACTTCGCCAGCCTCGTCGGGGGCCAGGTTGTAGCGATGCAGCCGCCCCGAGCGCAAAACCGCCAGCGCCGCCTCGATCCCCTCTTCGGGGATTGGCTCCTGCTGGGTGAAACTGCCGTGAAATCTCTCGTTCATGCGCCAGTCTTGCGGCGGGCTCCGGCCGAGGTCAACCACCTGCCGGCCGCCGTTCTAGAGTGCGCCGCGCCCCAGCGCCAAATCCACCACGCCCGGCAGATCGCCATAAGCTTGCAACAGATGTTCCGGCTCGAGCGCCGCCATGTCGTCGCCCGAGGGGCCGAAGGTCACCAGCACGCTGGGCACGCCGGCCGCCCGCGCGGTCTCGCGGTCGGTCACGCTGTCGCCCACCAGCAGCGAACGCTCGACCGCGCCGCCGGCCCGTTCGACCGAGGCGCGGTAAGGCGCGGCATCGGGTTTGCGCACCGGCAGCGTATCGGCCCCGACCAGCGAGCCAAACAGATCACGCACGCCAAGCGCCACCAGCAGCTTGTGTGCCAGGCGCTCGGGCTTGTTGGTGCAGATGCCGGTACGGATGTCGGCGCCCTGCAAGGTGCCGATCGCCTCGACCGCGCCGGGATAGAGCACCGTGGTGTGATGCAGCGCCGCGTCATATTCCTCGAGCAGCCGCGGATACCAGGCGTCGATGGTGGCGAAATCATCCGCCCGGCCCAGCCGCTGCATCCCCAGAAGCAGCATCGCCCGCCCGCCGCGCAGCGCCGTGCCGGCATCCCCGGGGCCCAGCAGGTCGCCCTCGCCCATCGCCCGGAAACAGGCGTTGGCGGCGGCCAGCAGATCGCCACTGGTGTCGGCCAGGGTGCCGTCGAGGTCAAAAATCACGGTGCGCATCGGCGTGCCTTTCCTGACACAGACGGAAATCCAATGTGAGCGGCGCGTCCTTGCGGCGCGCGCCTCAGCGGATAAAACGGGACCGACCTAATTACAAAGAGAATCTGTTATGAGCATCGCACTCGTCATCCTTGCCGCCGGCAAAGGCACAAGGATGCGCTCCGACCTGCCGAAAGTCCTTCACAAGGTGGCCGGCGCGCCGCTTCTGGCCCATGCGATGGCCTCCGGCGCCAGCCTCTCACCCGAACGCACGGTGATCGTCACCGGTCACGGCGCCGAGCAGGTGGAGGCCGCCGCGCGCGAGATCGACGAAACGGCGACCTGCGTGCTGCAATCGGAGCAATTGGGCACCGGCCATGCGGTGCTTCAGGCACGCCCGGCGCTCGAAGGCTTCAGCGGCGATGTCATCGTGCTTTATGGCGACACACCCTTCATCCGTCCCGAAACGCTCGAGGCCATGGCCGAAGCGCGCAGGAGCCATGATGTGGTGGTGCTGGGCTTTACCGCCGCAGATCCGGGCAAATACGGCCGGCTGGTGATGGAGGGCGACGCGCTGATGCAGATCGTCGAATTCAAGGATGCCGGCCTGCGCGAACGGGCCATCGATTTCTGCAATTCCGGCGTGATCTCGGCCAGCGCGGAAACGCTCTTTGCCTTGCTCGACCGGGTCGGCAACGACAATGCCTCTGGCGAATACTACCTGACCGACATCGTGGCACTGGCACGCGAGGCCGGGCTTTCGGCCACGGCCGTCTCTTGCGACGAGGCCGAGACCATGGGCGTGAATTCGCGCGTCGACCTGGCCGCTGCCGAGGCCGGGTTCCAGTCGCGCAAACGCGCCGAGGCGCTGATCGAGGGCGTGACGATGACCGCGCCCGAGACCGTCTGGTTTGCCCATGACACCTGGATCGGCCCGGATTGCGAGATCGAGCCCAACGTCGTCTTCGGCCCCGGCGTGACGATCGAGAACGGCGCCCATATCCGGGCCTTTTCGCATCTCGAGGGATGC
Organism: Marinovum sp. PR37; assembly: GCF_028807375.1. NCBI lineage: Bacteria > Pseudomonadati > Pseudomonadota > Alphaproteobacteria > Rhodobacterales > Roseobacteraceae > Marinovum > Marinovum sp. PR37. The sequence goes on from NZ_JARAML010000010.1 coordinate 114,493, forward strand.
CATGTGTCGCGCGGCGCCGTCGTCGGCCCCTATGCCCGTCTGCGCCCCGGCGCGGAACTGGCCGAAGATGTCCGGGTGGGCAATTTCGTCGAGATCAAGAACGCGGTGCTGGACGAAGGCGCCAAGGTCAATCACCTGACCTATATCGGCGACGCCCATATCGGCGAAAAGACCAACATCGGCGCCGGCACCATCACCTGCAATTACGACGGGGTCTTCAAGCACCGGACCGAGATCGGGGCGCGGGCCTTCATCGGCTCGAACACCATGCTGGTGGCGCCGGTCAAGGTGGGGGCCGAAGCGATGACCGCGAGCGGTGCGGTAATCACCAAGGAGGTGCCCGAGGGCGCGCTGGCGATTTCCCGCGCCGATCAGGTCAACAAACTTGGACTGGCCCGAAAATTGTTCGAAATGTTAAAATCCAAAAAGGCAAGTCAGGCGGGGAGCAAGGGATAATGTGCGGTATTGTCGGGTACCTTGGAAACCACGAGGCCGCGCCGATCCTTGTCGACGCGCTGAAACGGCTGGAATATCGCGGCTATGACAGCGCCGGCATCGCCACGGTGCACGGTGGCCGTCTCGAACGGCGGCGCGCCGTCGGCAAGCTGGTCAACCTCTCCGACCGGCTGGTGCACGAACCGCTGGCCGGAAAATCAGGCATCGGCCACACCCGCTGGGCGACCCATGGCGCGCCCTCCGAGGTCAATGCGCATCCGCATTACACCGGTCGCGTGGCGGTGGTGCACAATGGCATCATCGAGAATTTCCGCGCGCTGCGCGAAGAGCTGGCCGCCGCCGGCATCGCCACCGAGACCGACACCGACACCGAGACCGTGGCGCTGCTGACCCATCACCACATGAGCCAGGGCAAGTCCCCGGTCGAGGCCGCCCATGCCGCGCTCGACCGGCTCGAAGGCGCCTTTGCCCTGGCCTTTCTCTTTGACGGCGAAGAAGACCTGATGGTCGCCGCCCGCAAGGGCAGCCCGCTGGCCATCGGCCATGGCGAGGGCGAGATGTACGTCGGCTCCGACGCCATCGCGCTGGCGCCGCTGACCGACAAGATCACCTACCTCGAGGAAGGCGACCGCGCCGTTCTGACCCGCACCAGCCTCGAGATCCGCGACCACCAGGGCCGCCTGGCCAACCGCCCCACCAAGACCGTGGCGCTGGATGCCACCAACGTCAACAAGGCCGGTTACAAACACTTCATGGCCAAGGAAATCGCCGAACAGCCGGCGGTGATCCAGAACGCGATCACCAAATATCTCGACGAGGCCGGCACCGGCCTCAGTTGGCCCGAGACCCTGCCGGATTTCTCGCAGGTCGACCGGCTGACCATGGTGGCCTGCGGCACCGCCTCTTACGCCTGTTTCACCGCCAAATACTGGTTCGAACGCATCGCCCGCCTGCCGGTCGAGGTCGATATCGCCTCGGAATTCCGCTACCGCGAACCGCCGGTCACGCCGCGCACCGCCGCGCTGTTTGTCAGCCAGTCGGGCGAGACCGCCGACACCCTGGCGGCGCTGCGCTATGTTCGCGACAAGGCCGATCACGTGATCTCGGTGGTCAATGTCCCCGAAAGCTCGATCGCCCGCGAGAGCGACACCGCCCTGCCGATCCATGCCGGGGTCGAGGTCGGCGTGGCTTCGACCAAGGCCTTCACCTGCCAGCTCACCGTGCTGTTCCTGCTGGCGCTCAAAGCGGCCCACGACCGGGACCAGATCACCACCGAGCAGCTTCAGGATCACCTGGCCACCCTGCGCGCGCTGCCCGGCCAGATCAACGACGCCCTGACCCTGAGCGACGCGCTGCGCGACATCGCGCACGATCTTTCCGATGCCAGCGACGTGCTGTTCCTCGGCCGCGGCCTGATGTACCCCCTGGCATTGGAGGCCGCGTTGAAGCTCAAGGAAATCAGCTATATCCACGCCGAAGCTTATGCGTCGGGCGAGCTCAAGCACGGCCCCATCGCGCTGGTCGATCCGACGGTGCCGGTGGTGGTCATGGCACCGCGCGACTCGCTCTTCGACAAGACGGTGTCGAACATGCAGGAGGTCATCGCCCGCTCCGGCCGGGTCATCCTCATCACCGATGCGCAGGGCCGCGACGAGGCCGCCGAGGACGTCTGGCACAGCCTGGCCCTGCCGACGGTGCCCGAGGTGCTGACCCCGATCCTCTATGCCATCCCGGCACAGCTTCTGGCCTATCACACCGCGATCGCCAAGGGCACCGACGTCGACCAGCCCCGCAACCTCGCCAAATCGGTGACGGTGGAATAATGGGCAAGCAGTTCGAGGCCCTGAGCGACGCCCACCGCGATTTCATCGCCGCGCAGCACATGTTCTTCTGCGGCACGGCGGCGGCCGAGGGCCGGGTCAATATCTCGCCCAAGGGCATGGACAGCCTGCGGGTGCTCGGCCCCAATCGGATCGTCTGGCTCAACATGACCGGATCGGGCAATGAAACCGCCGGCCACCTGGCGCGCGACCCGCGGATGACGCTGATGTGGTGTTCTTTCGACAAGCGCCCGCAGATCCTGCGCACCTATGGCCGCGCCCGCACCCTGCACCGCGATGCCGCCGACTGGGACGACATGATCGCCCGGTTCGGCGACCGGCTCGGCGCGCGCCAGATCTATGACCTGAGCATCGACATGGTGCAGACCTCCTGCGGCTATTCCATCCCCTTCATGGATTTCACCGGCGAACGCGACACCCTCACCCGCTGGGGCGAGGACCGGGGCGCCGAGGGGATCCGCGACTATTGGGCCAGCCGCAACCGCGAGACGATCGACGGCCTGCCCACCGGCATCGACGCCAACCTGACATGACCCTCGACGACGCGCTCGCGGCGCTCGAGGCCCGAAGCGACGCCGGCCGCGCCGCAGGCGCCGCCGCCTATCACAAGGCGGCGCGGCGCTATCTCGGCGTACCGAACCCGGTGCTCAACGACCTGACCAAGAGCTGGCGGCAGGCGCTGTCGCTGCCCGAACGGCTGGCTCTGGCCGAGGCCCTCTGGCAGACCGACATCCACGAGGCCCGGATCGCCGCCGCCAAGCTGCTCACCCAGGCGCGCCTCCGCCCGAATGACGCCGTCTGGGCGCTGATCTGCACCTGGGTTCCCGATTTCGACGCCTGGGCGATTGCCGATCATGCCTGCATGGCCGGGCAGCGCCGGCTGAGCGCCGATCCGTCGCGGCTCGACCAGGTCGAGACCTGGACCGCCTCGGATCACCTGTGGACCCGGCGCGCGGCGCTTGTCATCACCCTGCCCTGGGCCAAGCTGCGCCACCCGAAGCCGGCGCAGGAGGCCGAGCGGCACCGTGTCCTCGGCTGGGCAGCGGGCTACGTCGACGATCCCGCCTGGTTCATCCAGAAATCCGTGGCCTGGTGGCTGCGCGACCTGTCGAAACATGCCCCCGAGCTGACCCGGGCGTTCCTGGCGAAGCATGGCGCGCGGCTGAAGCCCTTTGCCCGCCGCGAGGCCGGCAAATACCTCAGTTCCTGAACACCCGGAGCGTGACCAGCCCGGTCAGCGGCGCTCCGAGCAGGCGCATCGCCGGCAGCGAAATCCGGCTACCGGCGGTCGCCGCCCCGTCGATCGGGATCAGCTCGACCTGCGCCAATTTTCCGGTCTCCGGGTACTCCACCCGGCCCTGCGCCGGCGCATCCACCAGCGGTGTCTCGAGCCAGAAGCCGGAGCGCGTCGGATCGCCCAGCGAGGCGACGGTGGTGCCAAGCGATTGCGCGCCGGCCTCGGAGGGCGCCGCAGCGGCCCTGGCGCGCTCTTCGGCCGACGTGGTGTCAAAAGCCGCTTCCGACGCCGCATCGGCCGGCGGCGCGGCGGCCGTTTCCGGCGCACCGTCGGTGTCGGAAACCCCGGCAGGCGCATCCGCCTGCCGTTCTCGTTGCTGGAACGGGGCGCTCAACTCGGCACAACCTGCCAGCACAACCAGCGCCGTGGCGCCGAGGAAAAACCGGTACATCATGGCGGCAGGTTACGCCAATGGTCTCGGCCGTCAACGCCACATTCCCCTTGTCGGCTCGTTTCGGCAACCTTACGTTCATCACATGACTCCAAAGCTCATCGATCCCTTTCTCCGCCCGATCTCCTACCTTCGGGTCTCGGTCACCGACCGCTGCGATTTCCGCTGTGTCTATTGCATGGCCGAAAACATGACCTTTCTGCCCAAGAAAGAGCTGCTGACGCTGGAGGAACTGGATCGGATGTGCTCGACCTTCATCGGCCTCGGGGTGGAAAAGCTGCGCATCACCGGCGGCGAACCTCTGGTGCGTCGCGACATCATGACGTTTTTCCAGGCGATGACCCGCCATCTCGACAGTGGCGCGCTCCAGGAATTGACCCTGACCACCAATGGCAGCCAGCTCGAACGCTTCGCCGATCAGCTTTTTGCCGCCGGCGTGCGCCGGGTCAATGTCTCGCTCGACACGCTGGACGAGGAGAAATTCGCTCGCGTCACCCGCTGGGGCCGCCTGCCCCAGGTGCTGCGCGGCATCGACGCGGCGCAAAAGGCCGGGCTCCGGGTCAAGATCAACACCGTCGCGCTCAAGGGCTTCAACGAAAACGAGCTCTTCACGCTCACCCGCTGGTGCGCCGCGCGCGACATCGACCTGACCTTCATCGAGGTGATGCCGATGGGCGATCTCGGCAACGAGGACCGGGTCGGCCAATATTGGTCGCTCGACGACCTGCGCGACCAGCTGCGACAGGAATACCGACTCACCGACCTGCCCGAGCGCACCGGCGGCCCGGCGCGTTACGTGCGGCTCGAGGAGACCGGCCAGAAACTCGGCTTCATCACGCCGCTGACCCATAATTTCTGCGAAAGCTGCAACCGCGTGCGCCTGACCTGCACCGGCGAGCTGTTCATGTGCCTCGGCCAGGAAGACAATGCCGACCTGCGCGCCGCGCTGCGCAATCATCCCGAGGATGACGCGCCGCTCGAGGCCGCAATCCGCGACGCCATCGCGCACAAGCCCAAGGGCCATGATTTCGATTATTCCCGCCAGCGCGCCGATGGTCAGGTCTCGCGCCACATGAGCCACACCGGCGGCTGATCCGCCGGCGGCGCGCCCGGGGCGGCCGGCGCGCAGCGTATTTGTCAAAGAGAAGAAGCAGCAGGTCTTTCTTCTCTTTCCCAAATACGCCTGCACCTCGTTTCATGCCCTGTTTGACGCCAGTTGGGCGCGGTGTCCCCGGCCAGGGTCACCGGATCAGGCCCACTCCGGCCCGAGATCGTCGTGGGCGCGATCGATCCAGTGGTCTTTCAGCCAGTCGCAGGGCTTGGAGTAGCGGATGAAAGAGCCGGTGTACCCCTCGAGCGCATCCGGCATTTTCGGGCGCCCGTGGAAACAGACGACGCGCGCCTCGTCTGGCAGGCGCGGGGCGGCAAGGTAATTGCGCGGGAACGGGTTGCAATCGTATTTGTAACTCACCACCCAATCGCCGGGAATATAGTCGAAGACGCCCTCATCCATCGCCTTGTGCGACGTGTAACGCTGTTCGGATCCACGGGCCTTTTCGACTTCTTCGTAAGGGTTTGCGGCCAGATCTTCATACAGGAACCCATGCCGGCCGGGATCGAAGCGAAACACCGATCCATGACCGGTGGGCCGGCCCTTGCGGGCTTCTGTCCAGTCGTGGCGCATGGCGATCTTGCCCGGCGACATCTTCCAGATCGGCGTCAGGTCGCCGGTGATCACCACGTCGAGATCGAACCCCAGCACCGGCCCGTCGAGATCCGGCACCAGCCCGGGGCGGAACAAAGAGACCTTGCGCATCGCCCCCTGCCGGTTGGCGACGGCAAGGGCGGCATTCATCGGCTCGGCAAAGGGTTCGACCGGCAGGTCGAGCAGCTCGATGTCCGGGTGCAGCCCGGCGCGCTCTTCGGTCATGCAGAAAAACCGCACCGGGTGGTCCAGGTTGCGCCGCACCCCGGAATAGAGCCGGTTGACGTACTCCGGGCCGAAAAGCGTGCCCCATTTGATGCACATGATGTTCGCGGTCTGAGCTTGCGTCACCCTTGGCTCCTTTTTTCTGCCCTCCCCGCTTAGCGCGGATTTTTTTGCCACACCAGCCGGGGCGTGACATTTCTGCACAGGTCCGGGGAATTGTGCAGGTGCAGAAAAATCGCTATCCATGTTAGCGCTAACCTAACCCATGAGCGAGGGGACATCATGTCCGAGGGTCACACCGCCGACACCACTGCCATTGCCGAAGCCGCGTTTTACCTGTGGCTCGAAGAAGGCCAGCCGCAGGGCCGCGATCAGGAATTCTGGCTGCGCGCCGAACAGACGCTGAACGCGGCCATTGCCGCGCCCAAGGCGCGCCGCGCCACCGCCCGAAAGGCCGCATCGCCGAAGAAAGCCGCTGGCAAGACAACTGCCAAGGCCAAATCCGCCGCCAAGCCGGCCGCCAAAGCGGCGGCCAAAACGGCGCCCAAGACCGCCAAACCCAAGGCCCCTGCCAAACCCAAGGTCTGAGCCTCGATGGGCGGGTGGCTTGCTGCGGCCGCCCGCCAATTCGCTTGATCCGCCGCATCCGGCGGATTAAGGTGCCCGCAGCCATTGTTTCAGCGCAGGAGGGCTTCATGGAGAATGTCAGCACCCTGCGGGCCGCCGTCTGACGGCGCCCGGTTCGGAATTATGCTTGGACACCGAGCATGTGATCCCCCTGAAACAGGACAAATCCCTTGAACGATAAAACCTTGTCTGACCTCGGATGGTCAGAGCAATTCGCACGTCAGCTCACCGCGGCCGACGCCGTCTTTTCGCCTGCCCGCGTGGCCGAAATCCATCGCGACCGGCTGGTCGTTGTCACGCCCGAAGGCTCTTTCAACCTGCACCCGCGCGAAGCCAGCGGCGCCTATGCGGTGGGCGACTGGGTGCTGACCGACGGCACCTCGGCGGTGCGCCGCTTGACGCCGGTGTCCGATCTCAGCCGCCGCGCCGCCGGGCCGGGCGTCGCCGCGCAGCGCATTGCCGCCAATATCGACACCATCGGCATCGTCACCAGCTGCAACGACGATTTCTCGGTGCCCCGGCTCGAGCGCTATCTGGCGCTGGTCTCCTCCGCCGGCTGTCTGCCGCTGGTGATCCTCACCAAGGCCGACAAGACCGAGGACGCCCGTCCCTTCCTGCGGCAAGCCGAAAAGCTCTCGCCGCTGGTGACCGCGCTGGCGCTCAACGCCAAGGACCCGGAGGATGCCGCGCGGCTCACGCCCTGGTGTTCCAGGGCGCAGACCCTGGCGCTGATCGGCTCGTCCGGTGTCGGCAAGACCACGCTGCGCAATGCGCTGACCGGAGAAAGCGCCGAGACCCGCGAGATCCGCGAAGACGACGCCCGCGGCCGCCATACCACGACCTTTCGGGCGCTGCGGCCGACGCGGGCCGGCGGCTGGCTGATCGACACCCCGGGCATGCGCGAGTTGCAGCTCACCGATGCCGCCGAGGGCATTGGCGCGGTGTTCGACGATCTCGAGGAGTTGGCCGCCGATTGCCGGTTCAGCGATTGCGGCCATGACAGCGAGCCCGGCTGTGCAATCAAGGCGGCGGTGGCCAGCGGCGCGGTGGCGCCCGACCGGGTGGCGCGTTGGCAGAAGCTCTTGCGCGAGGATCGCCACAACTCGGAAACCCTGGCGCAGTCGCGGGCCCGTGGGCGGAGCTTTTCCCGGGTGATCAAGGAAGCCAAGGCCGAAGGGCGACGCAAGCGCGACGTCGAACGTTGACCTGCCCGCGTCCCGGACCCCGATCCGGGACCTCGCCCCGCAAGGAACCGCGGCGCCCCGGATCACGTCCGGGGCGCGTTGCGGCTATGCCGCCGGCATCCGGGTCTCGACGATCTCGGCCCACCAGGAGCAGCCCGCCGGGATCGCGGCGTCGTTGAAGTTGTATTCCGGGTGGTGCACCGCCGCGGTGTCGCCATTGCCGACGAGGATATAGGCGCCGGGGCGCTCTTCGAGCATATAGGCGAAATCCTCGCCGCCCATGATCAGCGGCGCGGTGGCGCAATCGCCGGCCACCTTGCGGGCGACCTCGGCGGCGAAATCGGTCTGTTCCTCGTGGTTGACCATGCAGGGATAGCCGCGGTGATAGCGCACATCCACCGTGCCGCCAAAGGTCGCGGCGATGCCGTCGCAGATCGCGGCAATCCGGGTCTCGGCAAGATCGCGCATCTCGGCGGACATGGTGCGCACGGTGCCGCGCAGATCGACCTTTTGCGGAATGACGTTGAAGGCATTCGACGAGGTCTGGAACGAGGTCACCGAGACGACGACCTGATCTACCGGATCGGCATTGCGCGACGCGATGGTTTGCAGCGCCAGCACCGCCTGCGCCGCCATCACCGTGCTGTCGACCGTCTCATGCGGTTTGGCGGCATGGCCGCCCTTGCCTTCGAAGGTGATGTCGAACTGGTCGGTCGCGGCAAAGAAGGCGCCTGGCCGGATGGCGAAAGAGCCCAGCGGCTGGCCCGGCCAGTTGTGCATGCCATAGACTTCCTGGATGCCCCAGCGCGTCATCAGCCCTTCGTCGCACATTTCCTTGCCGCCGCCGCCGCCCTCTTCGGCGGGTTGGAAGATCACCACCACGGTGCCATCGAAATTGCGGGTCTCGCTCAGGTATTTGGTGGCGCCCAGCAGCATCGCGGTATGGCCGTCATGGCCGCAGGCGTGCATCGCGCCATCAGTCTTGGAGGCATAGTCGAGCCCGGTCTGCTCGTGGATCGGCAGCGCGTCCATGTCGGCGCGCAGCCCGATCACCTTGCCCGAGCCATTGGCCTTGCCCTTGATCACGCCGACCACGCCGGTGCGGCCGATGCCGGTCATCACCTCGTCACAGCCGAAGTCGCGCAGCTTGTCCGCCACCAGCGCGGCGGTGCGATGGGTGTCAAACAGGATCTCGGGGTGCGCGTGCAGATCCCGGCGCCATTCGGTGATCTCCTCCTGGAGCTCGGCAAAACGGTTCTTCACGGGCATCATCACTCTCCTTGTCTGCTTGCCTCTGAGGTGCGCCTTTCCGCGCCGCGCGTCAATATCCCGATGCGGTCGTCAGAACAAAGTGATCGGTGCCGGCCTGCGCATACACCGAAGGCTCGGGCACATGGCCCACAGGATGAATTGGCGAGGGGATGGGCTTGAAATTCAGGTCTTTTTCGCCTTTCCGGCGCTGCGGATCGGCGACCGGCACCGCCTTGATCAGCGCCTTTGTGTAGGGGTGCTGCGGATTTTCGAAGACCGCCGCGCGCGGCCCGATCTCGACGATGCGGCCCAGGTACATGACGGCGACATCATGGCTCACCCGTTCGACAACCGCCATGTCGTGGCTGATGAAGAGGAAGGACAGGCCGAGATCGGCCTGCAACTCCATCATCAGGTTGAGCACCTGCGCCTGCACCGAGACATCCAGCGCCGAGACCGCCTCGTCGGCGATGATCAGCTTGGGGTTCAGGGCCAGCGCCCGGGCGATCGCCACACGCTGGCGCTGGCCGCCCGACAGTTCATGCGGGTAGCGCCGCAGGAAGCTGCGCGGCAGGTGGACCCGGTCGAACAGCGCGGCAACCCGATCGGTCAACGCGCTGCCCGAGGCAATGTTGAAATTTCGTAGCGGCTCGCTCACCTGGTCGAACAGCCGCATCTGCGGATTGAGCGAGGCAAAGGGATCCTGAAAGATCATCTGCATGTCGCGCCGCGCGCGGCGCAATTCTGCCGGGGCCAGCGCCGTGACATCGGTCTCGTCCAGATGCACCTGGCCCGCCTGCGGTTCGACCAGCCGCAGGATCGAACGGCCGGCGGTGGATTTGCCGCAGCCCGATTCGCCGACAAGGCTGAGGGTGCGCCCGCGATTGAGCGTGAACGACACATCCTCGACCGCATGCACCTGCGCCACCGTACGTCGGAACAGCCCGCCCCGGACGGCAAAGCGCGTGGTCAGGTTGCGCACACGCAGCAGCGGCGTCGTGCTGCCCGGGATCGGCGCGATCCGCTGATCGTCGGCGCCCAGGAGCCGCATCGGCTCCGGCGCCGGCTTGCCGCGCATCTCGCCCAGCCGCGGCACCGCCGCCAAGAGCGCCCGCGTATAAGCGTGTTGCGGCTCCTCGAAGAGGCGCTCGACCGGCCCCTCCTCGACCTTGTGGCCCTGGTGCATGACAACCACCCGGTCGGCCATCTGCGCCACCACGGCCATGTCATGGGTGATGAACATCACCGCGGTGCCGGTCTCGCGCTTCAACCGGTCGATCAGCGCCAGGATCTCGGCCTGGATTGTGACGTCGAGCGCGGTGGTCGGCTCATCCGCGATCAGCAGACGCGGCGCGCAGGCCAGCGCCATGGCGATCACCACCCGCTGGCGCATGCCGCCGGACAGCTCGTGCGGATATTGCCGCAGCCGCCGCTCGGGCTCGGGCATCCGCACCTGGCGCAACAAATCGAGCGCCCGCGCGCGCGCCTGACGCCGGCTCATCCCCCGGTGCAGGCGCAGCCCCTCGGTCAATTGCCGGCCGACGGTGAACACCGGGTTGAGCGCGGTCATCGGCTCTTGAAAGATCATGCCGATTTCATTGCCGCGAATGCCGCGCATCGCCTCCTGCGTGCTCTGCGTCAGATCGGTTTCGCCGCCCTCGCGCCGGTCGAACAGCAGCCGGCCGCCGGCGATCTCGCCGCCGCCGAACTCCACCAGCCGCATCAGAGACAGCGACGAGACCGATTTTCCGGAGCCGGATTCGCCGACAACGCAGACCGTTTCGCCGGGATTTATGTCGAACGACAGATCGGCGACCCCGGAAACCGGACCGTCGCGGGTCTGAAAGGTGACGCGCAGGCGGTCGATCCTGGCAATCGGCTGATCGAGCATCTGGCGAATGTCCCCGTGGGTGCTGAATTGGCGGGCAAGCTAGGCGCGGGTCAAAGCGGTGTCAAACCGACAGCCCCCATGGCAGAATGACAACGCTTGCATATCTTTCAGCTTCTGTTTCGATGTGTGCCTGTGAAAGGCTGGCAAAATACCGCCTATACGCGTAATTCTGCTCGCACCACTCACAACCCGATGCTGCGTCATCCCGGCCGCGACACCGTGCGGCGCAGAGTCAGCAAGGAGATCGACATGACGGCAAGAACCCTTTTGCTCGGGGCGACGGCGAGCATTGCCATGGCCGCAAGCGCGCAAGCCGAACGGGGCAGCGACGGCGAGCTCCGGCTGCTCTACTGGCAAGCGCCTTCGACGCTGAATCCGTTTCTATCGGGTGGGCGCAAGGATTCCGAAGCCGCCGGGCTGGTGCTCGAGCCGCTGGCGCGATTTGACGAGCGCGGCGTTCTGACCCCCTGGCTGGTCGACGAGATCCCAACCGTCGAAAATGGCGGGGTGCGCGAGGATCTGACCCAGATCACCTGGAAGCTCTCTCCCGGCGTCACATGGTCCGACGGCACGCCGCTGACCTCGGCCGACGTCAAGTTCACCTACGATTATTGCACCCATCCCGAAGGCGGCTGTGCGCATCAGACCAAGTTCGACGGCATCACTTCGGTCGAGGCGCCCGACGCGCAGACCGTCGTCATCACCTTCGACGCCCCCACCCCAAATCCGCATGTGGCCTTTGTCGGTCTCGAGAGCCCGGTTTTGCAGGCAGCGCAATTCGCCGACTGTCTCGGCGCCACCGCCTCGACCTGTACCGAGGCCAATTTCAACCCGATCGGCACCGGCCCCTTCGTGGTGGACGAGTTCAAGCCGAACGACGTGATCATCTATTCCGCCAATGACCGGTTCCGGCTGGAAGGCAAGCCGCATTTCGGCAAGGTGACGCTCAAGGGCGGCGGCGACGCTGCTTCGGCGGCGCGGGCGGTGATGGAGACCGGCGAATTCGACTACGCCTGGAACCAGCAACTGGCCCCCGACATCATCAAAAGCATGGAAGCCAGCGGCAAGGGCCGGTTCATCTCGGAATTCGGCCCGACGGTCGAACGGCTGGTGCTCAACCACAGCAATCCCGACCCGAGCCTCGGGCCCGACGAACGCTCGATCATCAAGCCGCATCCCTTCTTGCAGGATCCGGCGATCTACAAGGCGATGTCGATGGCGATCGACCGGCCGCTGCTGGTCGAAGTGGGCTATGGCCCGGCCGGCAAGGTCACCTGCAACTGGGTGCCGGCGCCGGAGTGGCACAATTCCGACACCTTCGATTGCGACGAACAGGATCTCGAAGGCGCCAACAAGCTGCTGGATGACGCCGGCATCGTCGATACCGACGGCGACGGCATCCGCGAAAAGGACGGCGTGCCGCTCAAGGTGCTGTACCAGACCTCGACCAATGCGGTGCGCCAGGACACCCAGGAGCTGGTCAAGATGATGTGGGCCGACATCGGCATCGAGACCGAGCTGCGCAACATCAATGCCAGCGTCTATTTCGGCGGCGATGCCGGCAGCCCCGACACCTTCCAGAAGTTCTATGCCGACGTGCAGATGTATTCCAACACCTTCGGCGGCACCGACCCCCAAGGCTATTTCGGCAACGGTCTCTGCGACAAGGCGCCGACCCCGGAAAAGCAATGGCAGGGGGAAAACATCTCGCGCTATTGCAACCCGGAATTTGACGCCCTGTTCGAAGAGCTCAAGACCGCGGTCGGCAACGAGGCGCGCGGCGCCATCGGCCGCAGGCTCAACGACATGGCGATCGAAGATGGCATGATGATCCCGCTGGTGCACCGTGGCCGCGTCTCGGCACAGTCCAACACGCTCGAAGGGGTGGTGATGAACGCCTGGGACAGCGAGCTCTGGAACATCCACGACTGGCGCCGCGTGGATTGATCGGCGCCGAAACCTGACCGCCAGGCGGATGACCGCGCCTGGCGGTATCGACGACAAGCGCCTGCGCGCTGACACGGATCTTCCATGACATGCTGACTTTTGCCATCAGACGGTTGGTGCTTTCGGTACCGACGCTGCTTTTCATCGCGCTGGTGATCTTTCTGCTGCTCAACCTCGCGCCGAACGATCCGATGGCCCAGGTGCCGCTGACGATCCCGCCCGAGGTCAAACAGAAGATGCGCGAGGCGCTTGGCATCGGCGAGGCGCTGCCGCTCCAGTTCTGGAAATGGCTGGTGGCGATGTTCTGGACCGAGCCCAAGGTGCTGATCGACTGGCTCACCGCCGACAGCCTGCTGCTTGGCTGGTTGCCCGATACCGCGCTCTACCAGGGCGAGCTGCGAGTGATCTCCTGGCAGACCCGGTCACCGGTGATGGACATCGTTGTCCAGCGCCTGCCGCAGACGCTCTGGGTGGTGGGCACCGCCTATCTGCTGGCCATCGTCATCGCCGTGCCGATCGGCATCTATTCCGCCTATCGGCAATATTCCTGGTTCGACCAGGCCGGCACCTTCGTGTCGATGATCGGCTTTTCGATCCCGCCATTCTTTTCCGGCGTTCTGGTTATCGTGATCTTCTCGGTCCAGCTCGGCTGGTTCCCCTCGATCTACGACACCACCTTGCAGGTGACCGACTGGGACAGCTTTCTGCGCCAGATCAACCAGATGATCCTGCCGGTGATGGTGCTGACCTTGCAGATCACCGCGCAGCTCAGCCGTTTCATGCGTGCCTCGATGCTCGACAACCTGGGCCAGGATTACGTGCGCACCGCCCGCGCCAAGGGGCTGGGCGAACCAAATGTGGTGCTGGTGCATGTGCTCAGGAACTCGATGATCCCGGTGGTCACGGTGATCGCGCTTGGCGTGCCCAATATCTTTGGCGGCGCCATCATCACCGAGCAGGTGTTCAAGGTGAACGGCATCGGCCAGTTGCTGATCACCGCCATCGAGGCCAATGACCTGCCGATGGTACAGACGCTGACCTTTGTCTTTGCGGTGCTGATCGTGCTCTTCAACCTGATCGCCGACCTCGCCTATGGCATGCTCGACCCGAGGATCCGCTATGACTGACACCCCGCTTGCCCCGCCGCGCAGCCAATGGGCCGACGTCTGGCACCAGTTCCGGCACCATCGCGGCGCGATGTTCGGCGCTTTCGTCTTTGTCTTCCTCGTCGGGGCGGTCTATCTCGGCCCGCTGGTCTGGACGGTCGATCCGCAGTTTCTGCCGCGCGGCCGCGACTTTCTCGATCTGCGCGACACCCGGCCGATCTATGTGGCGCTCTGGGATGGCGGCGCCAAGGTGAGCTGGGCGCATCCTCTGGGCACCGACAACCTCGGCCGCGACACACTCGCCCGGCTGATGTTCGGTGGCCGGGTCTCGATTGCGGTGGGTCTGACCGCCATGGTGCTTTCGGTGCTTCTGGGCACCTTCATCGGCATTCTCGCCGGGTTTTTCCGCCGCCTAGACGGGCCGTTGATGCGGCTCACCGATCTGTTCCTGGCGCTGCCGCTGCTGCCGCTCATCCTCGTCGCCTCGCTGCTCTTTCGCGAGGCGCTGGCGGCGCGTTTCGGGCCCGAAGGCGGGGTGTTCATCCTGATCGTCACGTTGATCGGCCTGACCTCCTGGATGCAGACCGCGCGGATCGTGCGGGGCGACGTGCTGGCGCTGAAAGAGCGCGAATTCGTCCTCGCCGCCCGCTCGATCGGCACCACCGACACGCGGCTGATCACCCGCCACATGCTGCCCAACATCCTCTCGCCGATCCTGGTCTCGGCGACGCTGGGCATCGCCACGGCGATCATCACGGAATCTGCGCTCTCCTTTCTCGGCTTCGGATTTCCGCCGGATTTCCCCACCTGGGGCCGGCTGCTCAACGACGGCGTGGTGCGGCTCTCGAGCTACCCCGAGCGGCCGATCTGGCCGGGCATCCTGATCTCGCTTACCGTGCTCTCGGTCAACTACCTCGGCGACGGGCTGCGCGATGCGCTCGACCCGCGGATCCGGGGGCGGTGAGGCGAAAATAAGATCACCTGTTCGGCCCGACCGGCGCGCGGCTGGCGGCGATTTCGACCCGACGGAGCCCGCCGGAACGCCATTCCGCCCAAAGCCCGGGCGACAAGGCGAATGTTCCGTGAAAGCCGGCCAGATCCCCGGCCTGCCCCCTTGATCGCGGCGGGATTTATGCGCATGTGCACCCGGATCTGCCAAAGGGAGTCTGCCCCATGTTCGAGCAATTCGGCTTTGAGGACACCACCGTCAAACAGGCCAGCCTTGTGCTGGCGCTGATCCTTGGCGCGCTCTTCGGCATTCTGGCCGAACGCACCAAATTCTGTTTCCGCCGCGCTCTGGTGGGCGAAGACCGCAAGCAGGCCGCCGGCGTCTGGCTCATGGCGCTGGCCACCGCCCTGCTCGGCACCCAGGCCGCCGTGGCCGCCGGTGTGATCAGCTTTGACGACCACCGCTTCATGACCGCCGATCTCGCCTGGCTCGCCATTGCGCTCGGCGGCGCGATGTTCGGTGCCGGCATGGTGCTGACCCGGGGCTGCATCTCCCGACTGACGGTGCTGGGCGCCGGCGGCAACCTGCGGGCGCTGACCGTGATCCTGGTCTTTGCCGTGGTGGCGCATGCCACGCTCAAGGGCGTTCTGGCCCCGGCCCGCACCGCCCTTGCCAGCGTCACCCTGCCGCTGGGCGAGAATATCTCGCTGGCCGCCCTGCCCGGCGGCGCGCTTGTCTGGACCGGCCTCATCGCGGCGCTGGCGCTGGGCGTTGCAGTACGCTCGGGCAGCCGCGCCTCGCATCTCGTCATGGCCGGCCTTTTGGGCCTGCTGGTGCCCGCCGCCTGGGTCGGCACCGGCTTCCTGCTCTACGACGATTTCGATCCGATCGCGATGGAAAGCCTGTCCTTCACCGCCCCCGCCACCGAAACCCTGTTCTGGACCGTTGCCAGCACCGCCATCGCGCCGGGTTTTGGCGTCGGCTTCTTCGGCGGTGTCCTCGGCGGCGCGCTGCTGGCCGCGCTGGTCTTTCGCAGCTTCCGCTGGCAGAGCTTTGTCTCGCCGCGCGAAACCGGCCGCTACCTGTCCGGCGCCACGCTGATGGGGATTGGCGGCGTTCTGGCCGGCGGCTGCACCGTCGGCGCCGGCCTCGCCGGTGTACCGACGCTGTCGCTTGCCGCGCTCCTGGCGCTGGGTTCCATCGTCGTCGGCGCCCTGGCCACCAATGCGGCGCTCAATGCTGGGCGCCGAGGCGACTCCTCATCCGGTGCAGCGCCCAAGCGACAAGCAGCACAACCGGCAGAGTAAGCCCGGCCAGCACCCATTCCTTGCTTATCCCGAGGCTCTTGCCAAAGGGATAGGCGAGGTAGCCGGCCAGCGACACGGCGTAATAGCTGATCGCCACCACCGACAGACCTTCGACCGTTTCTTGCAGGCGCAGCTGCAATTCCGCCCGCTTGTTCATCGCCTCGAGCTGCGACTGGTTCTGTGCCGAGCGCTCGACCTCGATCCGCGTGCGCAGGAGTTCGCTGGCCCGCATTGCCCGCTCTGCCATATTGGCCAGCCGCCGCTCGGTCGATTTCACGGTGCGCATCGCCGGGTCATACCGCCGGATCATGAATTCATGCCAGCTCTGCCGGCCATTGAAATGGCTTTCCCGCAGCATCTCGATCCGTTGCAGCACGATGGCCTCATAGGCCCCCGTGGCCCCGAACCGGAAGGACGAGGTCGCCGACTGCGCCTCGAGCTCGGCCGAAATCGCCAGCAGCGCTTGCAGCGTCTCATCGGCCGGAACGGTCTCGTCCGTCATCCGGTTCATCAGGTCCGACAGCCGGTCATCCAGCGCCCCCAGGACCGGGCCCAATTCGCGTGAGCGGGCAAAGCCCAACATCGACAAGGATTTGTAAAGCTCGATCTCGCAGATCCGTTGCAGGATTCGGCCGACCCGGCTGGCGCCCGTGCCCTCACCGGGAAATACCGCAAACCGCACATGCCCGGCCGGATCGATGCGGAAATCCCCCGCCACGATCGCCGCTCCTTCCAGCACATGGCTGACCGCCAGGCTTTCCGGCACGAACCATTCCTGCAAGGCATGCGACAGCCGCTCCTCCTCCGGTGGCGTCTCGACCCTGACCAGCGCCGATGTCACCCGCTGGCCCGGCGCGCTGGCCAGCCAGTCCTTGGGAAAGACGTCGAAATCCGCCGGGTCGAAGGGCCGCTCGCCCAGACCGTCCATGAACACCGAATAGGTCACCACCTCGGTGTGGCTCTCCCATTTGAGATTGTGCTTGCCGATCTGCGCCGAATGATGAGTCGCCCCGGGCTGGGGATGCGCCGCGCCGTAGCGGTCCAGCAGGTCTATGAGATGCGCTAGGTCTTCGCTCTTGTCGCGAGAGGCGGCGTGATTTTCTTTCCTGACAACAAGATAGACCGCCCGCCCCGGCGCATGTGCGGTCGGAAACGGCCGTGCGTGCAGCTCGTTCGACAGCTGGTAGCGCAAGGGATGATCGGTGAATTCCGGCATGGCAGCGGCCCCGTTGTTTTGGTGCAACTTAACCGCTCTTCCCGCAAGGTAAAGAAAGATATTGTCGCAGTTTCAATATGTTACGTGAATACAACGGCATACCGATCGCGCTGCCCCCGGCGCCCGAACGCAAACGGGGCGCCGCATCGCCGCGCCGCCCCGGAGATCGTCTTCAAAAGGCCGGATCACGCGGCCTTTTTCAGCGCTTTCTTGGCTTTTTTCAGCTTGGCTTCCTGCCGCGCGACTTTCTTCTTGCGGGCGGCCACTTCTTTTTTCAGGTCTTTGATCTTTGCTTTGCTCGCCATGACAGGCTCCTTTTTGATTGAGGTCACACGCGGTCTGCGCCGCGCTGTATATATTCATACTATAGACAAAGTATATACGTAACCCGAAATCTGCGGCCTGCCGCAAAGAAAAAGCCTCCCCGGATATCTCCGGGAAGGCTTGTTGATGTTCGTTGGGCGGGTGTTCAACCCACCGCCGGCTGTCAGTCGACCAGCCCGAGAAGCTTGTCGAGGCTTTCGCGCGCGTCGCCGTAGAACATCCGCGTGTTGTCCTTGAAGAACAGCGGGTTCTCGATGCCGGAATAGCCGGTGCCCTGGCCCCGTTTGCAGACAAAGACCTGCTTGGCCTTCCAGCATTCCAGAACCGGCATGCCGGCGATCGGGCTGTTGGGGTCGTCCTGGGCGGCCGGGTTCACGATGTCGTTCGAGCCGATGACGATGGCAACGTCGGTCTCCGGGAAGTCCTCGTTGATCTCGTCCATCTCCATCACGATGTCATACGGCACCTTGGCCTCGGCCAGCAGCACGTTCATGTGGCCGGGCAGACGGCCCGCCACCGGGTGGATGGCGAAACGCACGTTCTTGCCCTGGCCGCGCAGCTTCCGCACCAGGTCCGAGACCGCGTTCTGCGCCTGGGCCACCGCCATGCCGTAGCCGGGGATCAGGATCACGCTGTCGGCCTCGTTCAAGGCCTGGGCCACGCCCTCGGCATCGATGGCGATCTGCTCGCCCTCGACCGCCATCTGCTCACCCGCCGGGCCGCCGAAGCCGCCGAGGATGACGCTGACGAAATGCCGGTTCATCGCCTTGCACATGATGTAGGACAGGATCGCACCCGAGGAGCCGACCAGCGCGCCGACCACGATCAGCAGATCGTTGCCGAGCGAGAAGCCGATCGCCGCGGCGGCCCAGCCCGAATAGGAGTTCAGCATCGACACCACCACCGGCATGTCGGCGCCGCCGATGCCCATGATCAGGTGATAGCCGATGAAGAGCGCCGCCAGGGTCATCAGGAAGAGCGGCAGGAAGCCACCGGTATTGAAGTACCACACCAGGCAGAGCAGCGAGACGATCGCGGCCGCGAGGTTGAGCATATGCCCGCCCGGCAGCTTGGTCGCGACCGAAGTGACCTTGCCGGCCAGCTTGCCGAAGGCCACGACCGACCCGGTGAAGGTGATCGCCCCGATGAAGATGCCGAGGAACAGCTCGACCTTGAGGATCGCCAGCTCGGCGCCGTTCTTCTTGGCCAGCACGGCGGCGAAACCTTCCAGCGCCTTGCGCGCCTCGGGCTCCATCGCCAGCACCCGGCCCATCTCGAAATGCGCGTTGAAGCCGACGAAGACGGCGGCCAGACCGACCAGCGAGTGCATCGCCGCGACCAGCTGCGGCATCTCGGTCATCTGCACGCGCTTGGCCACATAGACGCCGATCACGCCGCCGGCGGCGATCAGGATCAGCGACAGCAGCCAGAGGCCCGAGCCGGGGCCCACCAGCGTGGCAAAGACC
>NZ_JARAML010000011.1:0-122667 GCF_028807375.1 Marinovum sp. PR37
TGTCCGACGCCGTCGCCTACATGACCGGCGCCAAGGTGCCGGACGGGGCCCAGGCCGCCTGACCCCGCCCCGGGCCTGCCCCGGGGCCTCGCGGCCCCAAATGGCGCGGCCCCGGTTTTCCCCGGGACCGCCCGCCTCGATACCGCCCCCGCTCACGCCGCCGTGACGGCAGTGACAGATATTGGACAAACCGACCCCGCCACCCCACATTCGCTGCAACGGAGAAAACTGGAGGGGTCCGACGTGACATATGACAAATCCGCTGACGCGATCGCCGCGCTCAGCCCCGAGGAATACCGGGTGACGCAGGAGAATGGCACCGAGCGGCCGTTCACCGGCAAGTACAACGACAGCAAGGAGCCGGGGATCTACGTCGACATCGTGTCGGGCGAGCCGCTGTTTGCCTCCACCGACAAGTTCGACTCCGGCTGCGGCTGGCCCAGCTTCACCAAGCCGATCGAGCCTGCCCATGTCAATGAGCTGCGCGATACCACGCATGGCATGATCCGCACCGAGGTCCGCTCGACCCATGGCGACAGCCACCTCGGTCATGTCTTTCCCGATGGTCCGCGCGACCGGGGCGGGCTGCGTTACTGCATCAACTCCGCCTCGCTGCGTTTCATCCACCGCGATGACATGGAGGCCGAGGGCTATGGCAAATATCTCGATCAGGTCGAGGAGGTGACCCAATGAGTGAGACAGTGAAACGCGCCGTGCTGGCCGGCGGCTGCTTCTGGGGGATGCAGGATCTGATCCGCAAGCTGCCGGGGGTGACATCCACCCGCGTCGGCTATACCGGCGGCGACGTGCCCAATGCCACCTATCGCAACCACGGCACCCATGCCGAAGGGATCGAGATCAGCTATGATCCCGACCAGATTTCCTTTCGCGCGCTGCTGGAGTTCTTTTTCCAGATTCACGACCCGTCGACCCTGAACCAGCAGGGCAATGACCGCGGGATGAGCTATCGGTCGGCAATCTACTACGTGGACGAGGCGCAGAAAGAGGTGGCGCTCGATACCATTGCCGATGTCGACGCCTCGGGCATCTGGCCCGGCAAGGTGGTGACCGAGGTCGAGCCGGTGGGCGATTTCTGGGAGGCCGAGCCGGAGCATCAGGATTACCTCGAACGCTTCCCCGGCGGCTATACCTGCCACTTCCCGCGCAAGCACTGGGTACTGCCCCGGCGCTCTGCGGCGGAATAAGCCGGTCTGACGGCGAGGTCCCGGGGCACGCCCGGGACAGGCGTCGGTGTCCACCCCCGCCCCGGGCGCGACCCGGGGCCTCTCGCCACAGGCGGCCCGAGCTCGGCCCTGCGGACCCGGCCGGCGCCCCGGCACCTCGACCGCGCCCGCGCAGGGCCGCCGCGGCTGCATTGCTGTCGGCCGCGCTGCGGAAAGCGCGATCGCCCCTTGGAAATCCGCCGCAACCGACACACCTTACAGATATGACACATCACACGCCGGATTTCACCTTCGACAACAGCTACGCGCGCGAGCTTGACGGCTTCTATGTCCCCTGGGAGGGCGACAAGGTGCCGGAACCGCGCATCGTGTTGCTGAATGCCGAGCTGGCCGAGGCGCTGAACCTCGACGCCGATGCGCTCGACAGCGACGAAGGCGCGGCGATCCTCGCCGGCGCCCGCGCCCCCGACGGCGCCGAGACGCTGGCGCAGGCCTATGCCGGGCACCAGTTCGGTGGCTTCTCGCCGCGGCTCGGCGATGGGCGGGCGATCCTTCTGGGCGAGGTGATCGACCGCGACGGCAATCGCCGCGACCTGCATCTCAAGGGGTCCGGCCGCACGCCGTTTTCGCGCGGCGGCGATGGCAAGGCGGTGCTCGGTCCAGTGCTGCGCGAATTCGTCATCGGCGAGGCGATGCATGCGCTGGGCATCCCCACCACCCGCGCGCTCTCGGCGGTGACCACCGGCGAGACGGTCTGGCGGGAAAGTGCCAAGCCCGGCGCGGTGCTGGCCCGGGTGGCCGCCTCACACCTGCGCGTCGGCACCTTTCAGTTCTTTGCCGCCCGGGGCGAACGTGACCGGGTGCGCCAGCTGGCCGAGTACGCCATCGCCCGCCACGATCCCGCGCTGGCCGGCACGGACGACCGCTATCTCGGCTTTCTGCGCGCGGTGATCCGGCGCCAGGCGGCGCTGATCGCGCAGTGGATGCATGTGGGCTTTGTTCACGGGGTGATGAACACCGACAACATGACAATCTCGGGCGAGACCATCGATTACGGCCCCTGCGCCTTTATCGATACTTTCGATGCCAAGGCGGTGTTCTCCTCGATCGACCATGGCGGGCGCTATGCCTATGGCAACCAGCCGGTCATCGCGCAGTGGAACCTGGCGCGGCTGGCCGAGACGCTGGTGCCGCTGCTGCACGAAGATCAGGAAGAGGCGGTGCGGCTGGCCACAGAAGAACTCGAGGAGTTTCCCGAGATCTACTCCGCACAGTGGCTCGATGGCGCGCGTGCCAAGATCGGGCTGACCGAGGGCGACGACAGCGACATCGGCTTCGTCAACGCGCTTTATGCCGCGATGTCGGGGCAATCCGTGGACCATACGCTGTTTTTCCGCCACCTGCCCGACGCCATCGCAGGCGATGAGACGGTGGTGACCGATCTTTTCGACGACGCCTCGGCGATCCGCGAATGGCTGCCGCACTGGCGCGAACGGCTGGCGCGCGAGGGCCGCGATCCGGCGGATCGCCGCGCGGCGATGGCGGCGGTCAATCCGGTCTATATCCCGCGCAATCACAAGGTCGAAGAGGCGCTGACCGCGGCCGAGACCGAGGGCGACATGGGGCCGATCACCCGGCTGCTCGAGGTGTTGCGCGCGCCGTACCAGGAGCGCGCCGGGCTCGAGGATTACGCCCGCCCGGCGCCTCGGGATTTCGGCCCCTACAAGACCTTTTGCGGCACCTGACACCCCGATGAAAGAACGGAGACACCATGGACAAATCCGTGCTCAAGACCCGCCTTCTCGAACTCACCCGCGCCGATTACGAAGCCGCGCGCGAGAAATACGAAACCCTCGTCGCCGAGGCCCGTGTCACCGGTGACGAGCCGCTGGATCACGATCAGCAGAGCCGGGCGGAATCGAACGGCGAGCTGGCTGCCGCCTGGGACGAGGCAATGCATGACGACGAGGCGCGGCTGCGCCGGCTGAACGAGATCGATTTCGGCGCCAAGGACGAGGTCACCGCCGGTGCCGCCGTCGAGCTCGATGGCCGCATGCTGGTGGTCTGCGTGGCGACACCCGAGTTTGATCTCGATGGCCGCAAGGTGATGGGCATTTCCCCCGCCGCGCCGATCTTTCGCGCCATGCAGGGCCTGGGCGCCGGCGACAGTTTCGAATTCAACGACACCCGCCACCAGATCACCGCCGTCTACTGACCCCGACCAGGAGTATCCGGTTTGCGCTTGCTCATCTCTGCCCTGATCGCGCTCTTGCCGCAGGCCCTCTGGGCCGGTTGCGAAGGCACCGACCTGCGCGCCGGCCTCTCGCCGGCACAACAGGCGGCGCTGACGCAGGCGGCGGAACAGACGCCTTTTCCCGAGGGCAACCGCTGGCGCGCAAGTCGCGGCGACCGGGTGATCGATCTGGTCGGCACGATCCACATCCCCGACCCGCGGCTCGACCCGGTGATGGACCGGCTGACACCCGATATCGAACGCGCCGAGCGCCTGTTTCTCGAGGCCAACGCCGAAGACCGCAAGGCGCTGGAGCGCAATCTGGCAGCCGATACCTCGCTGTTGCTGTTGCAGGAGACCTCACTGCCCGAACTGCTTGCGGAAGACGACTGGCAGGCGCTGGCCGAAGCCGCCCGCAGCCGCGGCATCCCGCCGGTGATGGCGGCCAAGATGCAGCCCTGGTATCTGTCGCTGGTGCTGGCGCTGCCGGGCTGCGCGATGGATCTGATGAAGGACGGTGGCGGGCTCGATGCGCAGATCGAAGCGGTCGCCACCGAGGCCGGGGTGCCGCGCAGCTCGATCGAGGCCTATGATACGGTCTTCCGGGTGTTCAACGAAGAGCCGCTGGAAGAACAGCTCGACATGCTGCGGCTTGGCGTCTTTCCCGAGGCCACCGGCGCCGATCTGCTGGTGACCACGGCCAACGGCTATTTCGACGAGGCGCATTCCGACAACTGGCAAGTGTCGCGGATGATGACCTTTGCCCATCTCGATCTGCCGGAGGCGCAGACCGAGGCGATGCTCGACGAGATGGAGAACAAGCTACTGACCGACCGCAACCTGGCCTGGATCGAGGTGATCGAAGCGGCGCCGGAAGACCGCCTGATGGTGGCGGTGGGCGCGGCGCATCTGATGGGCGAGAGCGGGCTGCTCAACCAGTTGCAGCGCCGGGGCTACAGCCTCGAACGTCTGGAATTCTGAGGGCCGGGGATCAGCTGGCCAGGCCGCGCCCCTTGAGCAACGCCTCGACACCCGGCATGCGACCACGGAAGGCGAGATAGAGAGCCTCGGCCTCCTGCGAACCGCCGGCCGAGAGGATGTGTTTTTCCAGTTTCCGCGCCATTTCGGGATCAAAGGCGCCGCCGGCTTCTTCGAAGGCGGCAAAGGCGTCGGCGTCCATCACCTCGGACCACATGTAGCTGTAATAGCCGCTGGAATAGCCGTCGCCGGCAAAGACATGGGCGAAATGCGGCGTGGCGTGGCGCATGCCGATGGCGGCGGGCATCTCGAGCGCCGCCAGCACCTCGGCCTGTTTCGCCATCGGATCGGCCGGCGCCGCGCCTTCGTGAAAGGCCAGATCGACCAGGGCCGAGGCGACATATTCCACCGTCTGGAACCCCTGATCGAAGTTTGCGGCCTTGAGCACCTTGTCGAGCATTTCCTGCGGCATGGCGTCCCCGGTCTCGACATGGGTGGCAAAACGGCGCAGCACCTCGGGCACCTCGAGCCAATGCTCGAAGAGCTGGCTTGGCAGTTCGACGAAATCGCGCGCCACCGAGGTGCCGGCAACCATGTCGTAGGTGACATCCGACAGCATCTGGTGCAGCGCATGGCCGAACTCGTGGAACAGCGTCCGCGCATCGTCATAAGACAGCAGTGCCGGGGTGCCCTTGGCAAAGTTGCAGACGTTGACGACCACCGGGTGCTGCACCTTCGGGAACTTGCCCTGCATCCGCATCGCCGAACACCAGGCGCC
The DNA here is from genome assembly GCF_028807375.1 of Marinovum sp. PR37. Taxonomy (NCBI): domain Bacteria; kingdom Pseudomonadati; phylum Pseudomonadota; class Alphaproteobacteria; order Rhodobacterales; family Roseobacteraceae; genus Marinovum; species Marinovum sp. PR37. The sequence continues at coordinate 5,174 of NZ_JARAML010000011.1, forward strand.
CGAACGCTTGGAGCCACGGGCAAAGTAATCGCCGATGAACACCGCCACATGCGCACCACCCCGCGTCACCTCCCAAGCCCGGGCGTCGGGGTGATAGAGCGGCAGATCGAGCGCCCGGAACTCCAGCCCGAACAACCGGTTGGCACAATCGAAAGCGGCCTCGATCATCCGGTCCAGTTGCAGATAGGGCTTGAGCGCCGCGTCGTCGAGATCATGTTCGGCCTTGCGCCGTTTCCCGGCGTAGTAGCGCCAGTCCCAGGGTGCCAACGCAGCGTTGACCCCATCGGCGTGCATCCGCTCTTCGAGCAGCTGCGCATCGGCCTCCGCCTGGGCCCGGGCCGGCGCCCAGACCGCCGAGAGCAGCGCGCGCACCTTCGCAGGCGTGCCGGCCATCTCGGTTTCGAGCTTGTAGCTGGCGAAATCGGCGTAGCCCAGAAGTGCCGCCCGCTCCTGCCGCAGCCCGAGGATCTCGGCGGCAATCTCGCGGTTGTCGGTCGCCCCGCCACCGGCGCCGCGCGCCACCCAGGCCTTGTAGGCCCGCTCGCGCAGGTCACGCCGCGGCGAGAATTGCAGGAACGGCACGATCAGCGAACGCGACAGGGTGAGCACCGGGCCGGCGGCGCCGCGCTCCTCTCCGGCCGCGCGGGCCGCAGCCACGACAAAGCCCGGCAAACCCTCCAGATCGGCCTCGGACAGCGGCATCGACCAGTCGCGCTCATCCGCCAGCAGGTTCTGGGTAAAGCTGGTGCCCAGCACCGCCAGCCGCTGCTTGATCGCGGTCATCCGCGCCGCGTCGTCGCCCTCCAGCGCGGCCCCGGCGCGGATGAAATTGCGGTGCACCAGCATCAGCACGCGCGCCTGCTCGTCGTTCAGCCCAAGCGTCTCGCGGCGCTCCCAGAGGCTGCGGATGCGGTCGAACAGCGGCCGGTTGCCATAGATCGCCGCCGCATGGGCGGCCAGTTTCGGCGAATACTCCCGCATCAGCGCCTCGCGCGCGGGCGTGCTGTCGCTGCCGGCAAGGTTGAAGAACACCCCGGTCACCCGGTCGAGCGTCGCGCCACAGCGTATCAGCCCCTCGATGGTATTGGCGAAGGTCGGCGGCTCGGCGGCATCTGCAACTCCTGCGACCTCGGCCAGATCCTCGGCCAGCGCAGCCTCCAGGGCGGGGCCGAAATCAGCGTCCTTGATAGCGTCGAAGGGCGGCAGGCCGAAGGGGCCCGTCCACTCGGCCAGCAGGGGATTTGTCATGATGTGGTTCCTTTTGCTCCGCCACAGACCGGACATTCCGCGCGCCGTTTCAGGGCGATCTTGCGGGTCTCGGACCACAGCGCATCATAAATCAGCATCTCGCCCCGAAGCGGCGCGCCGGCGTCGGCCAGCACCTTGACCGCCTCGACCGCCATCATCGCGCCGACCACGCCGGGCAACGGCCCCAGAACCCCGGCCTCGGCACAGGAGGGCGCAAGGCCGGGGGCGGGCGGCTCGGGAAAGAGGCATTGGTAACAGGGGGTGCCGCGCGCCGGATCGAACACCGAAAGCTGGCCCTCCCATTGCGACAGCGCGCCCGAGATCAGCGGGATGCCGGCCCGCACCGCCGCCCGGTTGGCCAGGTAGCGGGTGTCGAAATTGTCGGTGCCGTCGAGCACTAGGTCGAATTCGGCGAACAGGTCATCGGCCACCTCTTCGGTCAGCCGCCGGTGATAGGGCAGCACCCGGGCATAGGGATTTTGCGCCATCATCGCGGCCCGGGCGCTGAACACCTTGGGCGTGCCGATATCGCCGTCACGGTGGATCACCTGGCGTTGCAGGTTGGCATTCTCGACCACGTCGTCGTCGATCACCCCGAGCGTGCCGACCCCGGCCGCCGCCAGATATTGCAGCGCCGGGGCGCCCAGCCCGCCGGCGCCGATCACCAGCACCCGCGCCCGGCGCAGCCGCTGCTGGCCCGGTCCGCCCAACTCGCGCAGCACGATGTGGCGGGCATAACGCTCCAGCTCCGCCTCGCCCATCGGCCCCTCCTGCGCCGCCGCCGGCGGAGGCGGCGCCTCCTGCCCCTGCGCCCGGGCCCGCACCCGTCCCAGCAGGTGGCGATAGGCCAGGATGACCGCGACAAAGCCCGCCAGCAAGAGCCAGAGCGCCGGCTCGCCGCCGGTGGCCGCCCGCAGCGCATGCCCCTGGGGAAACAGGAACTGGATGCCCAGCACGGCGACAAACAGCAGCCCGATCAGCGGCCAGCGCGCCGCCCGGGGCAGACCGAGCGCCCAGCCCAGGCCCCAGATCGCCGCCGCCAGCGCCAGAACCAGCAGCATCAGCCGGCCCCGGTAGAGCCAAAGCCCCCCGCCCCGCGCACGGTCTCGTCCAGGGTCTCGACCAGCGCGAAATCGGCCTGCACCACCGGCGCCAGCACCATCTGCGCGATCCGCATTCCGTGGGTGACCTCGAAATCCGCCTGCCCGGCATTAAGCAGGATCACCCCCAGCGGGCCGCGATAATCGCTGTCGATCGTGCCGGGCGCATTGGCCAGGGTTACGCCATGCTTCAACGCCAGCCCGGAGCGCGGCCGGATCTGCACCTCGTACCCCAAAGGCACGGCCAGGCGCAGCCCGGTGGGCACCAGCGCCCTTGCGCCCGGCGCCAGCACCAGGGGCCGCTGCTCCGGCAAATGCGCCCGGAGATCCGCCCCCGCCGCCCCCGCGGTTTCATATCGCGGCAGCCCCAGCGACACATCCGCGCCTTGGTCCCACATGATGTTCAAAGCAACCACGCCCTGTCCTTCTTCTCTTTCAAAAATACGCCATCCCGCCGTCTCAGCCCAGCGCCGCCGCCAGCCGTTCTGCCAGTCGCTCCGCCACCGCGCGCTTGCCCATGCGCGGCCAGGCCTCGGCGCCCTCGGAGGTGATCAGCGTGACGGCATTCTCAGCCCCGCCCATGATCCCGGTCTCGGGCCGCACATCGTTGGCGACGATCCAGTCGCAACCCTTGCGTGCCCGTTTCGCCGTGGCATTTTCCACCACGTCATTTGTCTCGGCGGCAAAGCCCACCACCAGCCCGGGCCGCCCGGTCGCCATCTGCGCCACCGTGGCCAGGATGTCCGGGTTCTCGTCGAAATGCAGCGCCGGCAGCGCGCCGGCCTGTTTCTTGATCTTGCGGTCCGACGCCTCGCGGACGCGCCAATCCGCCACCGCCGCCGCGAACACCGCCGCATCCACCGGCAAGGCCGCCTGCACCGCGTCCAGCATCTGCCGCGCGGTCTCGACCCGGTGCAGCGCAACACCATCGGGCGGCGCCACATCCGCCGGACCGGTGACAAAGATCACCTCCGCCCCCAGCCGCAACAGCGCCTCGGCGATTGCCGTGCCCTGCGCGCCGGAGGACCGGTTGGCGATATAGCGCACCGGATCGATCGGTTCATGCGTCGGCCCCGAGGTCACCAGCACCCGCTTGCCCGCCAGCGGCCCCGCCGCGAAATGCCGTTCTACCGCCGCCAGGATATCCGGCACTTCCGAGAGCCGCCCGGGGCCGAATTCGCCACAGGCCATGTCGCCGTCATCGGGGCCCACCACGGTCACGCCGTCCGCTTTTAGCACCGCAAGATTGCGCTGCGTCGCCGGGTGCTGCCACATCCGCACGTTCATCGCCGGGGCGATCATCACCGGCGTATCGGTCGCCATCAGCAGCGTCGTCGCCAGATCGCCGGCCAGCCCGGAGACCATCTTGGCCATCAAGTCCGCCGTCGCCGGCACCACCAGCACCAGATCGGCCACCCGGCTGAGCTGGATATGGCCCATCTCGGCCTCTTTCGTCAGGTCGAAGAGATCGCGGTGCACCGCCTCTCCGGCCAGCGCCGAGACGCTGAGCGGGGTGACGAATTGCTCGGCCGCGCGGGTCATCACCGGGGTCACCGTCGCACCGCGCTCGCGCAGCCGCCGGATCAGGTCGAGGCCCTTGTAAGCCGCGATTCCGCCGCCGATAATCAGAAGTATCCGCTTGCCCGCCAACATTCCCGGCCTCCAAAAACATCGCGCCGACCCTACGGCCTTTGCAATGAGACCCGCAAGGGCGGAAGAACCCGCTACCGGAAGGCCGCGCAGGGATCCTCGCGCGGCGCCGCCGGGGCAAAAACCACCTCGTCATGGCCGCCCTCGGGCACCACGTCCTCCTCGCCCTGCAACAGCACATGCACCCGTGCCTCGGGCGCCACCCGCGCCAGTACGCGCGGCAGGCCCCAGTCGCGGCGCGCATGGCCGTTGCCGGTAATCACCGCCACCGGCCCGCCGGTCGCCGCCAGCGCCCGGACCACCGCCCGCGCCAGCGCCGCGTCGCGCAGCCGCTGCACCGCCACCATCGCCGGCAGCATCTCGTCGGGCAGCGCACCGCAATGCGCCTCCTGTTGCAGGGTCTCGCGCTGCGCCTGCTCGGCCGGGGGTAACGCCTCTGTCAGCCCGTACCGCCCGGCCTCATCGCCAAAGGTGGCAGCCAGACCGTCACGCATCGCCGCGCGCGCCGCCGCGCGGGGCACCGCCGCGCCAAGGATCCGCGCCTCGGGCGCCGCCGCAAACACCGGGTAATACATCGTGAAATCGGGCCAGCCGCTCTCGGCCCAGCCCAGCGCCTCTTCCAGGGCCGTCGGATCGCCGCGTAGTTCCGGCAGGGCGCGAGCCGCCTGTGCCTCGGTCAGCATCTCGAACACCAGCGCCGCCGGGGCGATCTCGGCCACCCGTCGGGCCTGCTCGGCATGATGCGTCGGATTGTCGTGCACCTCGCCCAGGACATGCACATCAAAAGCCCCGGCCGCCAGGGCGACCGGGGTCAAACTCATCAACCAGACGAAAAACAGAATCCTCATGCGAGGAAGTCGTGAACTTCCTTGCTCTGGCCTTCAAGCGATTTCCGCATTTTCTGAAACGCCGCCGCCTCGAGTTGGCGAACCCGCTCTTTCGACAGGCTCAGCTCGCTGCCGAGGCTCTCGAGCGTGCGCGGCTTGTCACGGAGCTTGCGCTCCTGCACGATGAAACGCTCGCGCTGGTTCAGATCGCCCATCGCGGCCACCAGCCAGTTGCGCAGCTGCTCCATATCATGCTCAAGCTCGACCTGCTCGGCGGCCTGCGGGCCTTCGTCCTCGATGGTGTCGATCCATTCGCGGCCCTCGTCCTCGGTGGACTGGGTGGCGTTGAGCGAGAAATCCGAGCCCGACAGCCGGCCTTCCATCATCTCGACATCCGCCAGCGGCACGCCGATCTCGGAGGCGATCTTGTGACGCATCTGGTTGCGATCCAACTCGCCGCCCTCGGCCGCCGCTTCGCGTTCGATCCGGGCCTGGACCCGGCGCAGGTTGAAAAACAGCGACTTCTGCGACGAGGTGGAGCCGGTGCGCACCATCGACCAGTTGCGCATCACGTAATCCTGGATCGAAGCCTTGATCCACCAGACCGCATAGGTCGAAAAGCGTACCCCGCGGTCGGGGTCGAACTTGTCGGCCGCTTTCATCAGCCCAAGTCCCGCTTCCTGAATCAGATCGTTCATCGGTGCGCCGTAGCGCCGGAACTTCGAGGCCATGGAAATCGCCAGCCGCATGTAGGCCGTGATCAGCCGGTGCAGCGCAACCTCGTCTCGCTCGTCCCGCCATGCATAGGCGAGCCTGCGTTCGGTGTCCGCGTCCAGCAATTCGGCTTTCATGGCGGCGCGGGACAGTGTTCTGTCATCCAGTGCGTCGAGTGCCATTTCCATTCCCCACAATTCCGTAGATGTCTGGTTTCAAACACCAAAGGTACGGGTCCGGTTCCGGTGCGGACCAAAAATACTTGAAAAAACATTCGATTTTCAGCCGTGCGGCCCTAGCCGCATGGCGTCACCAATGCTGATGCGGATGCGAACAAAACTTTGTTGGACAAGAAAAATCCGCGTTTCTAACCTGCTCTGATGACAGATACGCTTCATATCGGCGATTACGCCTATTCCAGCTGGTCGCTGCGCGGCTGGCTGCTCTATCACCGCTTCGACATTCCCTGCCGGATCGCGGTGGTCGACTTCAACCGAGCAGAGAGTGTGGCCGCCCAGCTGGCCCTGCCGCCGGCCCGCACTGTGCCCTGTGCCGAGCTGTCGGGCGGCGGGCTGGCCTGGGATTCTCTGGCGCTCGCAGAAGAGCTGGCCTGCCGCCATCCCGAGGCCGGGCTCTGGCCCACGGATCCGGTGCGGCGGGCCACCGCCCGATCCCTCGCCGCCGAAATGCATGCGGGCTTTGCCACTTTGCGGACGCTCTGCCCGATGAACCTGCGGCTGGCCTATGCCGGCGTGCCGGTGCCGGCACCGCTGGCCGCCGATCTCGCCCGCATCGAGGAGATCTGGAGCTTTGCCCTCGCCCAATCCGGCGGCCCCTGGCTCTGTGGCGAATATTGCGCGGCCGACGCGTTTTTCGCACCGGTCGCCGCACGCATCGCCGGCTACGGTCTGCCGGTGGGCGAAACCGCCGCCCGGTATGTCGCGCGCCACCTGTCCGATCCGGCCTTCCGCCGCTTTCGCGCCATGGGGCTGGTCCGGGGCGAGACCCTCGCGCGCTATGCCCAGGAACATGCCACCACCCAATGGCCCGGACCCGCGCCAGAGGCAGCGCAGGCGGTGGACAGCGGGCCTTCGGTCAATGACATCTGCCCCTATTCCGGCGCGCCGGTGGCGCATTTCCTGGGATTTCGCGGCCGGACCTGGGGGTTTTGCAACGCCTTCTGCCGCGACAAGACCTTGGCCGACCCCACCGCCTGGCCCGCCTTTGCCGCCTTGGTCGCGGCCGCGCGGTAACCTTCTCTCGCCCCTGTTAACCCTTCCTCAACCCTTCGCGCGGCACCTTGGTCAAGGCGTGAAAGGTTGAGGAGGTGGCATGGTTGCGCGCGCCTATACGGTGGCATTCGAAGGCGTGACGGCGCGCCCGGTCGAGGTGCAATGCGCCGTCACCCCGGGGCTGCCCGCCTTTTCCATCGTCGGCTTGCCTGACAAGGCGGTGTCGGAGGCCCGCGACAGGGTGCGCACGGCGTTGTCGTCGATGTCGATCGCCCTGCCGTCCAAGCGAATCACCGTCAACCTCTCGCCCGCCGACCTGCCCAAGGAAGGCTCGCATTTCGACCTGCCGATCGCATTGGGGCTTCTGGCGGCGCTCGAGATCATCCCCGAGGACGCCGTTGCCGGGATCGTGGCCCTGGGCGAGCTGTCGCTCGATGGCGGGCTGGTGCCGGTGATCGGCGCCCTGCCCGCCGCCATGGCCGCCGCCGAGGATGACCGCGCCCTGCTCTGCCCGCGCGCCTCGGGGCCAGAGGCCGCCTGGGTCGGCGCGACCCAGGTGATCGGTGCCGCCACGCTGGCAGACGTGGTGCGCCATTTCACCGGCCAGTCGCCCCTGCCCCCGGCCGAACCCGGCGAAGTCCATGCCGTCCCGGAGGGCCGTGATCTGCGCGACGTGCGCGGCCAGGAACGGGCCAAACGGGCGCTGGAAATCGCCGCCGCCGGTCGCCATCACCTGCTGATGGTCGGCACGCCCGGCTCTGGCAAGTCGATGCTGGCCGCGCGCCTGCCCACCATCCTGCCCGATCTCTCCGCCGCCGAGGCGCTCGAGACCTCGATGATCCATTCTCTCGCCGGGCTGCTCGACGAGGGCGGCATTTCCCGCGCCCGCCCCTTTCGCGAGCCGCATCACACCGCCTCGATGGCCGCCATCGTCGGCGGCGGCCGCGGCGCCAAACCGGGCGAGATCAGCCTGGCCCACAATGGCGTGCTCTTCATGGACGAGTTTCCCGAATTTCCCCGCATGGTGCTTGAAACCCTGCGCCAGCCGATCGAGACCGGCGAGGTCATGGTGGCCCGCGCCAATGCCCATGTGAAATACCCCTGCCGCTTCATGCTGGTGGCCGCCGCCAACCCCTGCAAATGCGGTTATCTGCCCGATCCGGCACGCGCCTGCGCCCGGGCGCCGCAGTGTGGCGAAGAGTACATGGGCCGCATTTCCGGCCCGCTGATGGACCGGTTCGACCTACGCGTCGACGTGCCGCCGGTGTCCTTCGCCGATCTCGACCTGCCCGAGGGCGGCGACAGCTCGGCCGAGGTCGCCGCCCGCGTCGCCACCGCCCGCGCGGTGCAATCGGCGCGATATGCCGCGCTCGAGGACACCCGCGTCAATGCCGACATCCAGGGCAAGGCGCTCGAGGCCTTTGCCACGCCCGACACCGAGGGCCGGGCGCTGTTGTTGACGGCCGCAGAGCGTTTCGGCCTCTCGGCACGGGGCTATCACCGGGTGCTGCGGGTGGCGCGGACGATTGCCGATCTCGGCGGCGCCGACGACCTGCGCCGGCCACATATCGCCGAGGCGCTCAGCTACCGGCTTCTCGGGGCGAAAGACGTCTGATCCACTGCGCCAGATCGCCCAGCGTGGCCCGGCCTTCGGGCAGCAAGCTGTGCAGGATCGGCCAGACATGCGGCAGATCCCGGGTGATCGTCTCGGAGACTTCGACGCCCTGCGCGCGCAGCGCCGCCGTCATCCGGCGGGTGTCGTCGAGCAGGATCTCGCGGTCGGCGGCGGTCAGCCAGACCGGCGGCGCGCCGGTGAATTCTGCAAACAGCGGGGAGGCGCGCGGGTCTGCGGGATCGGCGCCCTGAAGGTACATCTCGGCGATCTCATGACAGCGTTCGGCCGGCAGGATCACGTCGCTGCCGGCATTTCCGACGATGCTGTTGCCGGAGTAGGTCATGTCGGTCAGGGGCGAAAAGGCAAACACCCCCAGTGGCTTGCGCAGGCCCTGCGCCAATATTCCGGCCAGCACCGCCAGGGCGAGCCCGCCGCCGGCGCTGTCACCGCCAAGCACCACGCCACCGGGATGATCCATCACCGCCCGGTAGCTGGCCAGCGCATCGTCAAAAGCGGCGGGAAAGGCATGTTCCGGTGCCTTTCGATAGCCCGGCAGCAGCGCCGGGCTGTCGGTGCGCCGCGTCAGATGCGCCAGCATGGCACGGTGGGTGCGCGGCGCGCCAAAGACATAGCCGCCGCCGTGAAAATAGAGCAGCAGCGGCCCGGGTCGGCCCCGGTCGACCCAGGTGGCCGGGCATCCGGCGATCTCGGCCGCGTCAAAGGCCGCACCGCGCGGCGGCCAGAAAAACAGCCGCGCATTGACCTCGAAGGCCCGGCGCAGGGTCTCGGGGTCGGTGGCCCGTGCCAGGCGCCGCCGCTCCGTCACCCGCAGCCAGGGGTTGAGGAGTCGGCGCATCAGGCTCACGCCAGCTTGGCCTCGATCGCCTGCCAGATCTTCTCGGCGACGTTGATCCCGTCGAAGCGCTCGAGCTCCTGAATGCCGGTGGGCGAGGTGACGTTGATCTCGGTCAGGTAGTCGCCGATCACGTCGATGCCGACAAAGACCTGCCCCTTGTCACGCAGCAGCGGCCCGATCTTCTCGCAGATCTCCTGATCGCGGGCGCTCAGCCCGATCTTTTCCGGGCGGCCGCCCACATGCATGTTCGACCGGGTCTCGCCCTTGGCCGGCACCCGGTTGATCGCCCCGACCGGCCTGCCGTCGACCAGGATCACCCGCTTGTCGCCCTTGGTCACGTCGGGTAGATATTTCTGCACAATCAGCGGCTCGCGCGAGAAACTGGCAAAAAGCTCGTGCAGCGAGGCCAGGTTGCCGTCGGCCTGGGCAAGCTTGAACACGCCGGCGCCGCCATTGCCGTAAAGCGGCTTGAGGATGATGTCGCCATGCCGGTCGCGGAACTCGCGCAGGGTTTGCAGATCGCGGGCGATGGCGGTGGGCGGGGTCAGCTCGGGGAAGTCGAGCACCAGCAGCTTTTCGGGGTAGTTGCGCACCCAGAAAGGATCGTTCACCACCAGCGTCTTGCCCTTCAACCGGTCGAGCAGATGGGTCGAGGTGATATAATGCATGTCGAACGGCGGATCCTGACGCAGCCAAACCACGTCGAACTCGGCCAGATCGACCTCGCGCAGCGGGCCAAGATCGGCATGGTCGCCCTGCACCCGCCGCACCGTGAGATCATGGCCCCGGGCGGTAATCCGGCCCTCCTGATAGGCCAGCTGGTCCGGCAGGTAGAAGAACAGCTCATGTCCCCGCGCCTGCGCCTCTTCGGCAAGCCGGAAGGTGCTGTCGGCATTGATGTCCACGGCCCCGATCGGGTCCATCTGAAAGGCGATTTTCATGGGCTGTTCCTGCTGATGTCCGCCCCTTACATGGCCCAAGGCCGGGGCGGGTTCAATGCCGCAGCCCCCATCAGTAGCCCAGCAGCGCACCCTCCATGATCTCGATCCGGCCCTGGCCGTCCATCAGCGCCGCGTCAAAGCGCGCCGCGCTGTCGAGCCCGGCCGGGCAATCGGCCAGAAATTCCGCCGCGGCGGCGTGGATGCGCGCCACCTGTCGCGGGGAAATGCGGGCCAGCGCGCCGTCGAGATCGCGGGCGGTCTTGACCTCGACAAAGACGAAACCGCCGGCGCCATCGCCAAACACCAGATCGATCTCACCGCCCTTGCCGCGCCAGCGGCGGGCGACGGCGGTATAGCCCGCCGCAAGATAGCGCCGCGCGACGGCCTCTTCGGCGCAGGTCCCCGCGCGGTGATTGCGCTCTCCGCGCCGGGCGCGCGCGGCGCCGATGTCGTCATTTTCGAGTTCCGGTGGCATTGCCGGCCCCTCCGGCGTCAATCCTTCGCCAAGCCTAGGGCCATCTGATAAACAATCCGTTTCTTTTGCCCGTATCCCTTGGCCACCACATCCGCCGCGTCGCGCACCGACATGGTTTCCAGTGCCTGACGCAGCGCGGTTTCGATGTCTTCCGCGCTCTCTGCCGGGGCCGCGCCCCGGCCGATCACCACGACAAATTCGCCGCGCGGCTCGGTTTCGGCCAGGCGATCCGCCAGCGCGCCCAGCGGCGCGCGCTGCACCTCTTCGAATTTCTTGGTCAATTCCCGACAAGCCGCCGCCGGGCGGTCGGCACCAAGCGCATCGCGGGCATCGGCCAGCATCGCCGCCACCCGGCGCGGTGATTCGTAGAACACAAGCGTTGCCGCCACGCTCGAAAGCTCTTCCAGCGCCTTGCGCCGGGCCGCACCGGACGAGGGCAGGAAACCGGCAAAAAAGAACCGGTCGGTGGGCAATCCGGCGACATTGAGCGCCGCCAGCACCGCCGAGGCGCCCGGTGCCGCCGTCACCGCCGCGCCGGCCTCGCTGGCGGCCCGCGCCAGGTCGAATCCCGGATCGGAAATCAGCGGCGTTCCGGCCTCGGAGGCATAGGCCACCGATTGCCCCTCGGAGAGCGCCGCAAGCAACCCGGGGCGTATCTTTTCGCCGTTGTGCTCGTGATAGGCGCGGATCTGGCGTCCGTTCAGCGCCACCCCGTGCAGCTCCATGAGCCGGCGTAAGGCGCGGGTGTCCTCGGCCGCCAGCACATCGGCCCCGGCCAGCACATCCAACGCGCGCAGGGTAATGTCGCGGGCGTTGCCGATCGGCACCGCCACGAAATAGAGCCCGCCCGGCAGTTTGCGGGCGTCTCTCTGCCAGTTCCGCCCCTCTGTCACATTCGCCACTGGACCCGCCTCGCTCTGTGTTTATTATCGCGGCGAACCGCACGGCTCCGGCCGCGCCACCCAACCGCGAAGTGAGATAGACCATGTTTGCCGTTTTGTCTGCCGCCCGCAAGCGGCTGCGCCTGCCGCGTTTTGCCCGCGGTGCTGCCGCCACGCTCGGCCTGATCGCTCTCGCCGCCTGTGAGCCGGTGCAGATCGGCGGAGTCGGCGGCGGCACGGGACCGCGCATCAACACCAGCCGGCCGGTGCCAGTGGCGCTGCTGGTGCCCAAGAGCGACGCCGGCGCCGGCGCGGTGGCCCGCGCGCTGGAAAACGCAGCCAGGCTCGCCGTCGCCGATCTCGACGGGGTCCAGATCGACCTGCGGGTCTATGACACCGCCGGCAATGCCGCCACTGCCGCCGCCCAGGCGCAACAGGCGGTGGACGCCGGCGCCAAGATCATTCTCGGGCCGTTGTTCGGCGAAGCCGCCAACGCCGTGGGCGTGCAGGTGGCCGATGACAACGTCAACGTGCTGAGCTTTTCCAACAACCCCTCGATCGCCGGCGGCAATGTCTTTGTGCTTGGCCCGACCTTCCGCAACACGGCCGACCGCCTGATGGGTTTTGCCGCGCGCCAGGGCAAACAGTCGGTGACCGTCGTCTACCCCGACAATGTCGAGGGCCAGTTCGGCAAGGGCGCCATCGAAGCCGCCGCCGGCGCCAATGGCGTGCGGGTCGTGGCTGCCGAAGGCTTTGATTTCTCGCAGCAGGGCGTGATCGCCGCAATGCCGCGCATCGCGGCCGCCGCCCGGCAGTCCGATGCGGTCTTCCTGACCTCGAACGCCGCTGGCGCGCTGCCGTTGCTGGTGCAGCTGCTGCCCGAAAACGGCATCAGCCCGGACGCCACGCAATACATTGGCCTCGCCCGCTGGGACGTGCCGGCGCAAACGCTGTCGCTGCCCGGTGTCCAGGGCGGCTGGTTCGCGCTGCCCGATCAGACCCGCACGGCGAATTTCGCGTCGCGTTACCAGGGCGCCTATGGCACCGCGCCGCATCCGCTCGCGGGCCTCGGCTTTGACGGCATCGCCGCCATCGGCGCGCTGGTCGGCGCGGGCAAATCCGACGCGCTGACCGCGACGGCGCTGACCCAATCCTCGGGCTTCCAGGGCACCGGCGGCATTTTCCGGCTGCGCGCGGATGGCACGAACGAACGCGCGCTGGCAGTCGCCACCGTGCGCGACAACAAGGTGGTGATACTTGACCCAGCGCCCAATCGATTTGGCACTGCCGGTTTCTGAACCGGTTGATACGACCCGACTTGAGACCATGCTGATCTGCCCCGCGGCGCGCATCTTCGATGCCGCCGCGGTTGCGGATCTGATGGAGGACTTCGACAGGACCGATCCGGCCGCCTTTCGCAAGGCGCTGGTCGGGCAGCTGCTTCAGGCCCGCAAGGCCGGCATGGCCACCATTGCCGAGGCCCTGCGCGCCCGCCCGCTCGAGGCCGAGGCCGCCAAGCGCAGCTATACCTGGCTGACCGACGAACTTGTCCTGAGCGCCTGGCGCGCGGCAACCGAATATCTGCATCCGCTGTCCAACCCCACCGATGGCGAACGGCTCGCGCTGATTGCCGTGGGTGGCTATGGCCGGGGCGAGATGGCGCCCTATTCCGACGTCGATCTGCTGTTCCTGACGCCTTACAAGATCACCTCCTGGGCCGAGAGCGTGATCGAATCGATGCTCTACATCCTCTGGGATCTGCGGCTCAAGGTCGGCCATTCCTCGCGCACGATCCGCGATTGCATCCGGCTCGGCGGCGAGGATTTCACCATCCGCACCGCCCTGCTCGAACACCGGCTTCTGGCCGGCGACGCGGCGCTGGCCGCCGATCTGTCGCGGCGGCTGAACAATGATCTCTTCAAGGGGTCCGAGCGGGAGTTTGTCGAGGCCAAGCTCGAAGAGCGCGACACCCGGCACGAAAAGCAGGGCGGCCAGCGCTACATGGTCGAACCCAACGTCAAGGAGGGCAAGGGCGGGCTGCGCGACCTGCAATCGCTCTACTGGATCGCCAAATACGTCCATCACGTCGCCCATTCCAGCGAACTGGTCCGGCTCGGCGTCTTCGAGCCAGAGGAATACGAGGGCTTCGTCAAAGCCGAGACCTTTCTCTGGGCCACCCGCTGCCACCTGCACCTCGTCTCCGGTCGACCACAGGAGCAACTGACCTTCGACCTTCAGGTCGAGGTCGCCGCCGCCATGGGCTATCAGGACACCGGCGGGCGCCGCGCGGTCGAGCATTTCATGCAGGATTTCTTCCTGCATGCCACCGAGGTCGGCGACCTGACCCGTATCTTCCTGACCGCGCTGGAGGCCGACCACACCAAGGGGCCGGCCCTGCTCGAACGGATTTTCACCCGGAAGACCAAGGTCAAGACCGGCTATACCGTCACCCATGGCCGGCTGGCGATTGCCGACGAAGCGGCGTTCCTGTCCGACAAGCTCAACATGCTGCGGCTGTTCGAAGAGGCGCTGCGCTCGGATCTGCTGATCCATCCGCATGCCATGCGGCTGGTGAAATCCAACCTGCAACTGATCGACGACGGCATGCGCCGCGACCCGGCGGCCAACAAGCTGTTTCTCGACCTGCTGCTGAAACACGGCAACCCCGAGCGGGCGCTGCGACGGATGAACGAGCTGGGCGTGCTCTCGGCCTTCATCCCCGAGTTCGCGCCGATCGTGGCAATGATGCAGTTCAACATGTACCATCATTACACGGTGGACGAACACACCATCCAGGTGATCCACCACCTGGCCGAGATCGAGCGCGGCGAGCTGGGTGAGGAGCTGCCGGTTTCGACCGAGATCATCGAGAAGGGCATCGACCGCCGGGTGCTCTATGTGGCCCTGCTGCTGCATGACATCGGCAAGGGCCGAGACGAGGATCATTCGATCCTCGGGGCACGGATCGCCCGCATCGTGGCACCGCGGCTGGGGCTGAACCGGAAAGACAGCGAAACCGTCGAATGGCTGGTACGCTATCACCTGCTGATGTCGGATATGGCGCAGAAACGCGACATCGCCGATCCCCGCACGGTGCGCGATTTCGCCAAGGCGGTGAAGTCGGTGGATCGGCTCAACCTGCTCTGCGTTCTGACGGTCTGCGACATCCGCGGCGTCGGCCCCGGCACCTGGAACAACTGGAAGGCGGCACTGCTGCGCGCGCTCTATCGCCAGACCCGGCGGGCGCTCGAGGACGGGATGGAGGCGCTCAACCGCGAGAACCGCGGCACCGAGGCCAAGAAGCACCTGCGCCGGGCGCTCACCAACTGGCCCCCCAAGGACATTAAGACCGAGACCGGACGGCATTATCCGCCATATTGGCAGGGTCTTCACATCACCGCGCATGTGGTCTTTGCCAATCTGCTGCGCGGGCTCGAGGATGACGCCATCGCCATCGACGTCCATCCCGACGAGGAGCGCGACGCCACCCGCGTCTGCTTTGCCATGGCCGATCACCCCGGCATCTTCAGCCGGATGTGCGGCGCGCTGTCTCTGGTCGGGGCCAATGTGGTCGATGCGCGGACCTTTACCACCAAGGACGGTTTCGCCACCGCCGCCTTCTGGATCCAGGACGCCGAGGGCGCGCCTTACGAGGCCAGCAAGCTGCCGCGCATGCGTTCGATGATCCACAAGACGCTGATGGGCGAAGTGGTCACCGGCGAGGCGATCAAGTCGCGCGACAAGATCAAGAAACGCGAACGCGCCTTCCGGGTGCCGACGCATATCACCTTCGACAACGACGGCTCCGAGATCTACACGATCATCGAGGTCGACACCCGCGACCGGCCCGGGCTGCTCTATGACCTGACCCGGACGCTGGCCAACAACAACGTCTATATCTCTTCGGCGGTGATCGCGACCTATGGCGAGCAGGTGGTCGACAGCTTCTACGTCAAGGACATGTTCGGCCTGAAGTTTCACGCGCCGTCAAAACAGAAGGCGCTGGAACGCAAGCTGCGCGAGGCGATCGAGAAAGGCGCGGAACGGGCCGCGTCCTGAGCCCAAAGGCAAACCGCGCCACCGCCGGCACGTCGCGACCCGCGCCCCGGACCTGATCCGGGGCGTCCGCAGCCACGCCGGCACGTCGAAACCGCGCGCAATCCAGCCGGCCATGAGGTCCCGGATCAGGTCCGGGACGGTGTCACATGGCTCAGCCGATGCGGCCCAGGGTGTCGCCCACGGCGCCGCCGATCTGGCCGCGATGCATCAGGATGTGATCGAGCAGGACGCAGGCCATCATCGCCTCACCCACCGGCACCGCGCGGATGCCGACGCAGGGGTCGTGCCTTCCCTTGGTGATGATCTCGGTCTCTTCGCCGCCCTTGGTGATCGTCTTGCGCGTGGTCAGGATCGAAGAGGTCGGCTTCACCGCAAACCGCACCACGATCTCCTGGCCGGTGGAAATGCCGCCCAGGATGCCGCCGGCGTGGTTCGAGGAATAGACCGGCCCGTCCGGCCCCATGAAGATCTCGTCGGCATTCTCGGAGCCGGTCAGCGCCGCCGTCGCCATGCCGTCGCCGATCTCCACCGCCTTGACCGCGTTGATGCTCATCATCGCGGTCGCCAGATCGGTGTCCAGCTTGCCATAGACCGGCGCGCCCAAGCCGGCCGGAGCGCCCTGCGCCACCACCTCGATCACCGCGCCCACCGAATTATGCACATCCTTGCGCAGATGGCCCAGATAGGCATCCCACTCCGGCACGGCCGCGGCATCCGGCAGCCAGAAATCGTTGTTGCCGATCTCGTCCCAGTCGAACCGCGATCGATCGATGTGTTTCTCGCCCATCTGCACCATGTAGCCGGTGATCTTCAGCCCCGGCAGCATCTGGTTCAACACCGCCCGCGCCACGCCACCGGCGGCCACCCGCGCCGCCGTTTCGCGGGCCGAGGACCGGCCGCCGCCGCGATAATCGCGGATCCCGTATTTCTGCCAATAGGTGATGTCGGCATGACCGGGGCGGAACTTCTCGACGATATCGCCGTAATCCTTCGACCGCTGGTCGGTGTTGCGGATCATCAGCTGGATCGGCGTGCCGGTCGACTTGCCCTCGAAGACGCCCGACAGGATTTCCACCGCGTCGGGTTCCTTGCGTTGGGTGGTGTTCTTGTTCTGCCCCGGCTTGCGCTTGTCCAGCCAGCGCTGAAGGAAGTCCGGATCGATCTCGATCCCCGGAGGGCAGCCATCCACCGTCGCCCCCAGCGCCGGCCCGTGGCTCTCGCCCCAAGTGGTGATGCGGAACATGCGGCCAAAGGTATTGTAGCTCATGTCAGACCCTCCATTTGCTCCTTCCCTAAGGCCCCGCCCGGCGACGCTCAAGCACTATTGGCTTGATGCGGCCCGGCCCGCACCCTAGGTATGAGGCCACCTCGGGGTGCTGGCGCAGTTCAAACCAGCTGAGATGCAAATCGCGAACCCGTTGAACCTGAACCGGCTAGAACCGGCGGAGGGAAGGTCGACCGCCCCGGCGCTCCCCCACTCCGCCCCGAACTGTGGAGAGACCCATGCTGGGACGCACCTTTGCCGCGGGCATGATCGCCGCCACCGCCACCATGGCGGCGGCCGAGACCCCCGTGCTGACCGTTTACGCAGGCGATTACTTCAAATCCGAATGGGGCCCCGGCCCCGGCATCGAGGCGGGGTTCGAGGCGCGCTGTGGCTGCGATCTGGTCTACAAGACCGGCGAACTGCTGCCCCGCATCCTGCTCGAAGGCGAACGCACCGAAGCCGACGTGGTGATCGGCCTCACCTCCGACGTCACCAAGAAGGCGCGCGAAAGCGGCCTCTTTGCGCCGCATGGCCTCGACACCTCGGCCCTGACCCTGCCGGTCGCCTGGCAGGACGACACCTTCCTGCCGTTCAACTACGGCCACACCGCCTTTGTCTACAACAAGGAGAAGGTGGCCACCCCTCCGGCCAGCTTCGACGATCTGCTGAATGCCCCCGACGACCTGCGGCTGGTGATCCAGGATCCGCGGTCCTCGATCTCGGGCCTTGCGCTGGTGCTCTGGGTGCATGCCGTCTATGGCGACGAGGCCGAGGCCGCCTGGGCCAAGCTCGCCCCTAAGATCGTCACCGTCACCAAGGGCTGGTCGGAGAGCTACGGCCTGTTCACCGATGGCGAGGCCGACATGGTGCTGAGCTACACCACCTCGCCGGCGTATCACATCATCGCGGAAGAGGATGACACCAAGGCGGCGGCGATCTTTCCCGAAGGCCATTACTTCATGGTCGAACTCGCCGCCAAGCTGGCCACCACCGACAACCCCGAACTCGCCGATCAATTCATGGCCTATGTCCTGACCGAAGACTTCCAGTCGATGATCCCGACCTCGAACTGGTCGCTCCCCTCGGCGCTGCCGCAGGAGAAATGGCCCGAAGGGTTCCGCGCGCTGCCGATGCCGGAAAAGGTGCTGTTCTACAACGAGGACGAGGCCGCCGCGCTGCGTGACGAGGCCATCGAGGCATGGCGCAGCGCGCTCTCCCGCTGAGCTCTTTGCCCCGGTCCGGGGCGGGGCTCTGGGCGCTCCTGGTCGCGGGGCTGGTGATCGGCCCGGTGACCGCGGTGATCTGGCGCGCCGGTGGGCTCGGCGCGCTCGGGCCGGCCGATTTCGACGCGCTCTGGTTCACCCTCTGGCAGGCGGCGGTCTCGGCCGGGCTCAGCGTGGCGCTGGCGGTGCCGGTGGCGCGCGCCTTGTCGCGCCAGCGCTTCCCCGGTCGCGGGGCGCTGATCGCCCTGCTGGGCGCGCCCTTCATTCTGCCGGTGATCGTCGCGGTGCTGGGCCTTCTGGCGGTGTTCGGCGGCAACGGTCTGGTCAACCAGCTCACCGGCGCGCTCGGCCTGCCGCGCATCGACATCTATGGCTATCACGGCGTGATCCTGGCGCATGTCTTCTTCAACCTGCCGCTGGCCACCCGGCTGATCCTGCAAGGCTGGCTTGCCATCCCGGCCGAGCGCTTCCGCCTCGCCGCCTCGCTCGACGCGCCGGTCGGGCGTCTTCTGGAACGTCCGATGCTGCGCCGCATCGCGCCCGGCGCCTTCGCGGTGATCTTCGTGATCTGCCTGACCTCCTTTGCCGTCGCACTGACCCTGGGGGGCGGGCCGCGCGCCACCACGGTGGAACTGGCGATCTACCAGGCCTTCAAGTTCGACTTCGATCTCGCCAAGGCGGCGACGCTGGCGCTGGTGCAGCTGGCGCTGGGCATCGCCTCGGCACTGGCGCTGTTGCTGCTCTCGCCGCCCGACGGTTTCGGCGCCGGCCTCGACCGCCTCCAGGCCCGCTGGGACGGCCGGAGCCGGCCCGCCCGGCTGGGCGACGCGCTCTGGATCGGTTTCGCCGCGCTCTTCCTGCTGACCCCGCTGGCGATGATCGTGCTGGCCGGGCTGCCCGGCCTGATGGTCCTGCCGGTCGAGACCTGGCAGGCCGCTCTGCGCTCGGTCTCGGTGGCCCTCGGCGCCACCGCGCTCACCCTGGTGCTGGCCCTGCCGCTGGCCACTAGGGCCGGCGAACTGGCCGGCCTGCTCGGCGTCGCGGTCTCGGGTCTGGTGCTGGGCACCGGGCTGTTCCTCATCGTCCAGCCGCTGATGCGCCCGGCCGAGGCCGCCCTGCCTGTCACCCTGCTGGTCAATGCGCTGATGGCCTTGCCCTTCGTCCTGCGCATCCTGCGCCCGGAACTCGACGCCGCCCGCGCCGATTTCGGCCGCCTGGCCGCCACCTTGGGCATCACCGGCTTCGCTTTGTGGCGCATCGTGCTGCTGCCGCGCCTGCGCCGGCCGCTGGGCTTTGCCGCCGGGCTGACGGCGGCGCTGTCGATGGGCGATCTCGGGGTCATTGCGCTGTTTGCCGATGGCGAACACGCCACCCTGCCGCTGCAACTCTACCGATTGATGGCCGCCTACCGGATGGAGGCCGCCCAAGGCGCGGCCCTGCTGCTTCTGACCCTCAGCCTCGGGCTGTTCTGGCTGTTCGACAAGGGCGGGCGCGCCAATGCTTGAGCTGCGCCGGATCGCCTATCACCAGGAGGATTTCCACCTCACCGCCGACACCCGCATCAGCGCCGGGTTCACCGCGCTGATCGGCCCCTCGGGCGCCGGCAAGTCCACCCTGCTCAACATGATCGCGGGCTTTCTCGCGCCGACCTCCGGCCAGGTGCTCTGGGACGGGCAGGAGATTTCCGGCCTGCCGCCGGCGAAACGTCCGGTGAGCATCCTGTTCCAGGACAACAATCTCTTTCCGCATCTCACTGTCCGCGCCAATCTGGCGCTTGCGATGACCACCCGCCGCCCCGACGCGGACCAGCTCGCGCGCATCGAGGCGGCGCTGGCGCAGGTCGGCCTCGGCGGCATGGGCGGGCGCAGGCCGGCGGCGCTCTCGGGTGGCCAGCAGGGCCGTGCGGCGCTGGCGCGGGTGCTGCTTCAGGACCGCCCGCTGATGCTCCTGGACGAGCCGTTCTCGGCTCTGGGTCCGGCGCTGCGCAGCGAGATGCTGGATCTGGTCGCCCGGCTGGCGGCAGAGCAGGGCATCCGGGTGCTGATGGTCAGCCACGCCCCCGAAGACGCCCGCCGGGTCGCCGATGAGGTGGCGCTGGTCTCGCAGGGCGCGCTGCACCCGCCGCAGCCCACCCAGGGCTTCTTCGCCACGCCGAGCAAACAGCTGCAAGCCTATCTCGGCGACGGCTGAGCCCCTTTCCAAGGCTTCTTCTCTTTGAAAAGACGCCTGGGGGTGTGGGGGCAAAGCCCCCACCCCGGTCGGCGTGCGCAGGCACGGCGACAACAAAAAAAGCCCCGCCGAAGCGGGGCCTTTCGGAATGATATCGGCCGAGCCTCAGGCCTTGGTGCGGTTCTTGACCGGCTTCCAGATGCGCTTGTTGGTCAGGTAGAGCAGCACCGAAAGCAGCACGAGGAACAGGACGCCAGTCAGACCGGCCTGCTTGCGCGCCATCATCTTCGGCTCCGCCGTCCACATCAGGAAGGCAGAGACGTCTTCGGCCAGGGCCTGTTGGTCATTGGAATGACCGTCGGCGTAATCCACCAGCCCGTCGTCCAGCGGCGGCGCCATGGAAATCCAGCCGCCCGGAAAGGCGGTGTTTTCATACAGCGTCACGCCAGCCTCGGTCTTTTCCTCGCCGGTATAGCTGGTGAGGATCCAGGTGATGTACTCCGCGCCGCCCATGCCATTGAAGAGCTGGCTCAGGCCGGTGCCATAGGGGCCGTGAAAGCCGGCGCGCGCCTTGGCCATCAGCGACAGGTCGGGCGCGCCAACGGCGGTGTTGGCCGGGAAGTTGTCGGTCTGTTTCGCCGGGCGGAAATCATCCAGCTCGGCGTCGAACACCTCGAAGTTCTGGGCCGCATAGGCGCGGACCTGATCTTCGGGCAGGTGCGGGCCGCCTTCGTCCGCAAGCGTGCGGATCGGCACATATTGCAACCCGTGGCAGGCGGCGCAGACCTCGGTATAGACCTGAAGGCCGCGCTGAAGCTGAAACTCGTCAAAGGCGCCGAACGGGCCCTCGAAGGAAAAGTCCACATCTTCCTTGGGGCCTTCCGCGACGGCGGCAAGGGCCCCGGTCGCCGTCAGCGCAAGCGCGGTGACGGCCGAGATCGTGAGGGTCTTGATGGTCATCTGTCTCTTGCCTCTCGATTATTCGCCGGGGGACACGACGGTCTTGGTGCCGCCGGTCTTGGGGGCATAATGCGCGTCGAAGTCATCCGCGATGGTGGCGGGCGGAGTCTGCGGTTTCTCGATCACGCCGAGCAGCGGCAGGATCACCAGGAAATAGGCGAACCAATAGGCCGAGGCGATCAGCGAGAAGGTGGCATAGGGCTCTTCCGCCGGCATGGCGCCCAGCCACATCAGCAGCATGAAGTCGAGCGCCAGCAGCCAGAACCACCACTTGAACATCGGGCGATAACGGCCCGAGCGCACCGAGGAGGTATCAAGCCAAGGTGCCAGCGCCATCACCGCGATGGCACCGAACATGGCCAGCACGCCAAAGAATTTCGCATCGACGATGCCGCCGGTCACGAAAGAGGCGAATTGCACGACCCAGACTTCCGAGGTGAAGGCGCGCAGGATCGCGTAGAACGGCAGGAAATACCATTCCGGCACGATATGCGCGGGCGTCGCCAGCGGGTTGGCCTCGATGTAGTTGTCGGGGTGGCCGAGGTAGTTCGGCATGAAACCGACGATGGCAAAGAACACAACCAGGATCACCGCCAGGGCAAAGAGATCCTTGATCACGAAATAGGGCCAGAACGACACCGTGTCCTTTTCGGCTTCCGCCTTCGAGGTGCGGCGCACTTCGACACCGGTGGGGTTGTTGTTGCCGGTGGTGTGGAAGGCCCAGATGTGCACCGCGACCAGCGCCGCGATGACGAAGGGCAGCAGGTAGTGCAGCGAGAAGAAGCGATTCAGCGTCGCGTTGTCGACCGCCGGCCCGCCCAGAAGCCAGGTCTGGATCGGCTCGCCGATGAAGGGGATCGCGCCGAACAGGCCGGTGATCACCGTCGCGCCCCAGAAGGACATCTGGCCCCAGGGCAGAACGTAGCCCATGAAGGCGGTGCCCATCATCGCCAGGTAGATCAGCATGCCGATGATCCAGGTCACTTCACGCGGGGCCTTGTACGATCCGTAGTAGAGACCGCGGAAGATGTGCATATAGACCGCGACAAAGAACAGCGAGGCGCCGTTCATGTGCAGATAGCGGATGAAATGGCCGCCGTTGACGTTGCGCATGATGTGCTCGATCGAGGCGAAGGCCAGATCGACATGCGGCGTGTAATGCATCACCAGAATGATGCCGGTGACAATCTGCAACACAAGGCAGAAGGTCAGAACGATGCCCCAGATCCACATCCAGTTGAGGTTCTTGGGGGTGGGGATCATGATCGTGTCATACAGCAGCCCGACAATCGGCAGCCGCTTGTGCAGCCACTGCTCGCCACCGGTCTTCGGTTCGTAATGGTCGTGAGGAATACCAGCCATATCTTACGCTCCTTATCCCAGCAGCAGAGTGGTTTCGTCTTCGAAGACGGCAGGCGGCACATGGAGGTTTTCCGGCGCCGGACCTTTGCGGATGCGGCCCGCGGTGTCGTAGTGCGAGCCGTGGCAGGGGCAGAACCAGCCGCCGAACTCACCGGCACCATCGCCCAGCGGCACACAGCCGAGGTGGGTGCAGACGCCCATCTGAACCAGCCATTCGCCGGCTTCGTCCAGGGTGCGGTTCTCATCGGTGGCCGCGGTCTCGCCCGAGATGTTGGGGTTGCGCGCGATCGGATCGATCAGGTCGTCCAGATCCACGGCGCGGCCCTCTTCGATCTCGGCCGCGGTGCGGCGACGGATGAAGACCGGCTTGCCGAGCCACTTGACCGTCAGCTGCGTGCCCTGCTCGACACCCGAGACATCGACCCGGATCGAGCTCAGCGCGCGCACGTCGGCGGAGGGGTTCATTTGATTGACGAGCGGCCAGACCGCTGCACCGGTCGCAACGGCGCCCGCGCCGGCGGTGGCATAGTAGAGAAAATCTCTGCGGGTGCCTTCGTGATCGTCTGCGTGGGACACGAGTGATCTCCATTTCAGCGCCAGATGACTGGCTATAAAATCATGGCCGCACACGAGACCGAATGCAGCTTTCCTGGTGCGGTATGTAACCAAGCCTCAAAATGGCGTCCAGCGTTCAAAAGCGCGCAGGGGCCATCGCGCCGTATTGTCGCGCCAAAAAAGCATTGAAATCGCGTTCCCGACGCCCATGAGCCGGCCGAGGGCCGAAATTTCGCCAACCCGGCGAAGCGCTTGGGGCCGAATTCCCGACCGTTCGGCGACTCGGACGAATCTTTGGCCGTTCAGTCCTTCGGTGCGGTCGCCTGCATCGAGGGCCGCTCGGCAAATTCGGCATACCAATCGGCCAGAGCCGGGTTGCCGGTGCGCCAGACCCGCGCGGCATGGCGGAAGTCGAGATAGGAGAGCGCGCAGCCCACCGCGATCTGGCCGATGTCCAGCGGTCCGCGCAGATGGCTGATCCAGCGGGTGTTGAGCGCCGAGACCGCGCGGTCGATCTTGGCCCATTGCGCCTCGACCCATTCCGCCGATTGCTTTTCCTCAGGGCGGAAGCGCGCCTCGTAGACCATCAGCACGGCGGCATCCATCATGCCGTCCGCCGTCGCCTCGAGGGTCAGCGTATCCCATTGACGGCGCTCGGGATAAAGCCCGCCCTGCACCCGCGCATCGAGAAAGCGGCAGATCACCCGGCTGTCGTAGATCGTCGGCGCATCGGGCCGGATCAGCGCCGGGATCTTGCCCACCGGATTGGCCGCGATCAGCTCGGGCGAGGGGCCGGTGGGCGAGGCCACGACGGTTTCGTATTCCACCGCATCGACCTGATCGGTCTCATGCAGGGTGACCATGACCTTGCGGACAAAGGGCGACGGCCCCGCCATCAGAAGTTTCATGCCGCTGTCCTTTCCATTGCGGAATTTGCGGCAGGTTAGCAGCCTATCCGCCGGTGTCCACGCCCCGCATCAGGGCGGCGAGCAGAGCCAGCTCCTGCCCCTGGCCATAGGCTGCGACCCCCTCGGCGGCGCGGGCGCGCACGGGCCCGGGCTTGTTCTGGCTCAGCTTCCAGGTGCCGTCGACACCGGTAACCTCGAAACGGTACGGCCGGATCATCCGCATCATCTTGTCCATCACCCCGGCCGACATCTTGCCCGAGGTCCAGGGCGGCTTGGGCAGCAGTTGTTCCTCGAACTTTGCGGTCAGCCGGTCGAGCAGATCCCAGAGCGCCTCGGGCGGCAGCGGGCGCAATTCGCCGGTGAGATGCACGGCGACATAATTCCATGTCGGCACCTGATCGGCGAGCTCGTACCAATCGGGAGAGATGTAGGAATCAGGACCGCTCACCGCGATCCGCCCGGCCATCGCGCCGGTGCAGGCCCGTGCAATCGGATTGGAGCGGACGAGGTGCAGATCGGCTTCGGTCCCCTCGGCGTTCAGCAGGAAGGGCACATGCGACAACAGCGGCGCACCGCTGCCCCCCGACATCGCCAGCACGCCAAAGCCGCGCGCGCGGGCGAAAGCCAGATTGCGCGCCGCATCCTCGCGGCGGAACGCCGGATTGGGATGCATTCAGACCACCAGCTGCTGGCCGTCGAAGCCGGAGATGGTTGCGGTCACGATCTCGCCTTCGGGCTGGGCCGCGGCAAAGCGCACTTCGGCGAATTGTTCGGTCCGTCCCATATGCGGGTTTTCCATCAACATATGATGAACGCGGCCCTGCTGCGCCGCCAGATGCGCCGCGACCTGTCTCGCACCAGCCGCACGCAGCCGCCCGGCCCGGTCCTTGATCGCCCGGCCATCGACCTGCGGCATCCGCGCCGCCGGGGTGCCCGGACGCGGGCTGTAGGGGAAGACATGCAGCCAGGTCAGCCCGCACTCCTCGACCAGCTTGAGCGAATTGTCGAACATCGTTTCGGTCTCGGTCGGGAAACCGGCGATGATGTCGGCACCATAGGTCATGTCGGGCCGCAGCCGCCGCGCCTCTTCGCAGAAGGCGATGGCGTCGTCGCGCAGGTGGCGGCGCTTCATCCGCTTGAGAATCATGTCGTCGCCGGCCTGAAGGCTGAGGTGCAGATGCGGCATCAGGCGGGGCTCGGTGGCAATCGCCTCCATCAGCGCCGGGTCGGCCTCGATCGAATCGATCGACGAGATCCTGAGCCGCGCCAGATCGGGCACCAGCTTGAGGATGCGCCGCACCAGATCGCCCAGTCGCGGCGTCGCCGGCAGGTCGGCGCCCCAGGAGGTCAGGTCGACCCCGGTCAGCACCACCTCGTTGTAGCCGCGATCCACCAGCCGCTTGATCTGGTCCACCACGACCCCCGCCGGCACCGAGCGCGAATTGCCCCGGCCATAGGGGATGATACAGAAGGTGCAGCGGTGGTCACAGCCGTTCTGCACCTGCACGTAGGCGCGCGAGCGGGTGCCGAAACCATCGATCAGATGGCCGGCGGTCTCGGTGACCGACATGATGTCATCGACCTTGACCTTCTCGGTCTCGCCGACAAAATCCGCCGCCAGGCCCTGCCAAGTCTCGGGCTGCATCTTTTCGGTATTGCCGACCACCAGGTCGACCTCGTCCATCGCGGCAAAGGTCTCGGGCTCGGTCTGCGCGGCACAGCCGGTGACGATCAGCCGGGCCTGCGGGTTCTCGCGCCGAAGCTTGCGAATCTCCTGCCGCGCCTTGCGCACCGCCTCGGCGGTGACGGCACAGGTGTTGACCACCACGGCGCCATCAAGGCCGGCCTCGGCGGCCAGCTCCTTCATCGCCTCGGTCTCATAGGCGTTCAGGCGGCAACCCATGGTCGAAAACACCGGCGCGCTCATGTCAGGCTCTCCAGAAAGGCGTCCGTCAGGGTGCCGGTAAAGACATGCGCCGTCGGCCCGGTCATCCAGACGCCTTCGTCGGTGACGCGGATGCGGATTTCGCCGCCGTCGAGGTGGATCGTCACCTCGGGCCCGGTCAGCCCGCGGCGATGCGCCGCCACGGCGGTGGCACAGGACGACGAGCCCGAGGCCAGTGTCACCCCGGTGCCCCGCTCCCAGACGCGCATCCGCAGGATGTTTTCGCCGGTCACGCTGGCAAACTGCACATTGGTGCGTTCGGGGAACAGCGGGTGATTTTCGATCTCGGGGCCTCGGCTCTCCAGATCCACCGCCTCGGCGTCGGCGACAAAGAAGGTGCAATGCGGGTTGCCCATGCCGGTGGCGGTGGGGCCGCCTTCGATCGGCAGCTCCAGCGTCTCCATCGCGCGCGCCAGCGGCACCCCCTGCCAATGGGTCTCGGGCGGGCCCATGTTGACCGAAGTGAGCCCCTGCCCCGCATCCCGCGCCTCGAGCACGCGCGCGCCGGCCTTCAGGCGCAGCCGGGTCTTGCCCGTCTCGTCCATCAGGTGCCGCGCGATGCAGCGGGTGGCATTGCCGCAGGCGGCGGAAATCGAGCCATCAGCGTTGTAGAAGATCAGCTCGGCATCGACCTCCGCGCCCGGCACGATGACCGCCAGTTGATCGAAGCCGACGCCACGATGCCGGTCGGCCAGCGCCGTGGCCAGCGCCGGGGTCATCGCAAGCTTGCGCGCACGACCGTCGAGGACAACGAAATCGTTGCCCAACCCGTGCATCTTCATGAAAGTGCGATCTGTCTGATCCATGGTGTTCATGGGCGCGCATATACGCCTCTGACAGAACTTATTCCAGAGGCTGACGATTTTTCGCGTTTTCGGGGTTGACCCTATCGGCCGCAGTTTCTAGAAGCCGCGAACACAGTGGGCCGTTAGCTCAGTTGGTAGAGCAACTGACTTTTAATCAGTGGGTCGCAGGTTCGAATCCTGCACGGCTCACCACTGCACCAAATCGCCGAAAATTCCATGCCACCCCCTCCGGGGACCGGGGCGCCGAGACCTTGTGCGCACAGCAGCGTGGAACCAACCCGGCAGCGCGGCGTTTGGTGGTATGCTTCACCGTATCCGGCTTCTTCTCCTCGCGGTCCTGATCGGCCTCGCGCTTCCCCTCGTGGCCCAGGAAGAGGAAAGCCAGTCGTGGTATGAGGTCGATGCGCTCAATGCCGGGTTGGGCCCGGCGCCGGAAGAACTCGACCGGTCGACGCCGCGCTCGGCGATGCGGGCCTTTGTCGAATTGTCCGACGAAGGCAATTTCGCGGCGGCGCAGCATATGCTCAACCTCAACGCCCTGCCCCCGGAGCGCCAGGCCGAAGCGGGCGAGCGCTTTGCCCAACAGCTCTATCAGGTGATCGACCGGCGGGTCTGGCTGGACTGGGCGGGGCTGCCGGCGCGGCCCGATGCGCTGGTCGAAAGCGGCAGCAGCAGCAATCCGCAGGCCGGCCAGGTGCGCCGCGACCTCGGGATCAAGCTGTTTCAGCTCAATGGGCGCGCCTACGAGATTCGCCTCGCCCGGTACAAGGCGCCAACCGGCGAGGAGGCGCATTGGCTGTTCACCCCGCAGACCGTCGAGGACGTGCCGGCGCTGCACGATGCCTATGGGCCGCGCGCCTTCGAGCGCCACATTCCCGACAGCCTGCAACGCGAGTTGGGCGCCCTGCGGATATGGGAGTGGATCGGCCTTCCGGTGATGGTCGTCACGCTGCTCGCGCTGGGCTGGGCGGTCAAGAACACGCTGGACGCGGCCTCGGGCCGGTTACGGCGCCCCTTTCTCAAGACCGCCGCCGAACGCGCCAGCGTGCCGCTTGCGCTGTTCGTCGTGGCGCTGGTGGCGCAGACGGTGCTGGAGCTGGCGGTGTCCTTCTCGGGGCCGGTCACGGCGGTGGTGCAGCCGCTTTTCGTGGTGGTCATGACCACTGCGGTGGGCATCGCCATCCTGCGGGTGATCGACGCCGTCCTCGACCGCGTGACCCAGCGCTACGTGGGCGAGATCGACGATGCGCGCAAT
Source organism: Marinovum sp. PR37 (assembly GCF_028807375.1). Classification (NCBI taxonomy): domain Bacteria; kingdom Pseudomonadati; phylum Pseudomonadota; class Alphaproteobacteria; order Rhodobacterales; family Roseobacteraceae; genus Marinovum; species Marinovum sp. PR37. The sequence goes on from NZ_JARAML010000011.1 coordinate 33,222, forward strand.
CTCGACAAGCGCGAGCTTTACACCTCGATCTACGCGCTGCGGCGGGTCATCGTGCTGTTGATGGTCGGCTTCGCGGCGATTTTCGTTCTGGTGCAGCTCAACCTGTTCGAATCGCTCGGCATCACCCTGCTGGCCTCGGCCGGGGTGCTGACCGTGCTGCTCGGCATCGCCGGGCAGGCCGTGCTGGGCAATATCCTCGCCTCGCTTCAGATCGCCCTGGCCAAGCCTGTGCGGATCGGCGACAGCGTCGAATTCGAAGGTCACTGGGCCTATGTCGAAAGCATTTTCTACACCTTCATGCGGCTGCGCACCTGGGACGAGCGGCGGATCATCGTGCCGGTGAAATACTTCGTCTCCAGGCCGTTCGAGAACTGGTCGGTCAAGGATGCGCGGTTGATGAAGACCGTCCGGCTCTGGCTCGACCATGCCGCCGACGCCGAGGTTCTGCGCGAGACCTTCGAGACGCTGGCCAAAGACCTGGACGGCGTGATCGAACCCGAATCGCTGGCGTGTTTCGTGACCGATCACAACGAACATGGCCAGGAAATCACCTGCTACGTCATGACCCCCGATCCCTCGACCGGCTGGGAAGTCGAAATGCGGCTGCGCGAACAGCTTCTGGCCTTCATCCGCGCTAACCATCCCGACTGGTGGCCGCGCGAACGGGTCATTGGCGGCCGCCACGTGCCGGACAACGATTGACAGGCAGGGCGCGGCCTCTGGCGCCCTGCCGCACCCGGGGTCACACGGGGGCGAGAACCGCCACGGCAAAACGCCGCGCCGCATCGGTCAGCAGCGTTTCGACACGCCAGCCGGCGGGCTGCACCAGCCGCGCCAGCGAGGCCTCGGTGTATTTGCGCGAGGCGCTGACGTGAATGGCCTCGCCGGCGTCGAAACCGATGGTCGCCCCGCCCAGCGCCACGTTCTGGGCACGGCGCGAGACCAGCTCCATGTCGATCCGCGCCGCCGCGGCGTTCCAGCGGGCTCGATAGGCGAAGTGCGACAGGTCGAAATCGGCGCCCAACTCGCGATTGAGCCGGTGCAGGATGTTGGCGATGAAATCCGCCGTCACCCCCTGGCTGTCGTCATAGGCCGCCACCAGCGTCTCGCTGTCCTTGACCAGATCGACCCCGAGGATGAAGCCTTCGACCCCCGGCCAGGCACGGGCATGGGCCATCAGCGCCGTGGCGGTTTCCGGCGGCAGGTTGCCGATGGTCGAGCCGGGAAAGAAGCCCACTTTGGGCGTGGCCTCCAGATGCTCCGGCAGGGCGACCGCGGCGGTGAAATCGGCCACCACCGGCGCAATCTCGATCTCGGTGTAGCGGCGCCGCAGATCCTGCGCGGTTTCGGCCAGGAACACCGCGGAAATGTCGATCGGCACATAGGCCGCGAAATGACCGCCGGCATCGAGCAGCCGACGGGTCTTGACCGAGGCGCCGGAGCCGAATTCGACCAGCGCGCCGCCCTCGGGCACCAGCCCGGCCAGCCGCGCGGCGTTGTCCTTCAGGATCGCCGCCTCGGTCCGGGTCAGGTAATATTCCGGCAGGGCGGTGATCTGCTCGAAGAGTGCGCTGCCACGCTGATCATAAAGCCACTTGGGGCTCAGCACCTTTTGGGGCTGTCGCAACCCGCGCAGGGCATCGTCGCGCAGGGCGGCAGCAGTGGCGGAGCGGGCCTGAAGCGAACCGTCCATCAGGCCACGTCCCGCGCCAGCCGCAGCCCCATCATCTGCCAGCGTTGATGCGGATAGAAAAACGTCCGGTAGGTCGCCCGCATCTGTTCGCGCGGTGTGGCGCAGGAGCCGCCGCGCAGCACCCGCTGGTTGACCATGAACTTGCCGTTGTATTCGCCAAGCGCGCCCTCGGGCGGGCGAAATCCGGGATAGGGCGCGAAATCCGAGGCTGTCCATTCCCAGACATCGCCCCAAACACCTGCGCCGGGCATGGGCCGCAACATGCCGATATCGTCGCCATCGCCCATCAGGTTGCCTGCGATGGGCCGGTCGCGAAAGGCCAGCTCGTGCTCGGCCTCGGTGGGCAGCCGCGCGCCGGCCCAGCGGGCAAAGGCATCGGCCTCGTAATAGCTCACATGCACTACCGGCGCCTCCAGCGCCACCGGCTGCGGGCCGCGCAGGGTGAAGGTCCACCAGGTGCCGTCCTGCTGCCACCAATAGAGCGGATGCTGCCAGTCTTCGCGTTGCGCCACGGCCAGGCCTTCCATCAGCCAGTGCCGGGCGTCGCCATAGCCGCCATCCTCGATAAAGCCGATCCAGTCGCGATTGGTGACCGGCCGATTGGCGATCTCGTAGGGGCTGAGAAAGGTTTTGTGCCGCGGTCCTTCGCAATCATAGGCAAATCCCGCGCCATCATGGCCGATCTCGACCAGACCACCTTCGTGGCTGTCAAACCGCAGTTCGGTGCCGGCGGTCACTTCGAGCGGCTCGGGTTCCTTGTAGACCGGCAGCAGCGGATTGAAGCTCAGCCCGTGCAGCAGATCGGTCACCAGCAGTTCTTGATGCTGCATTTCGTGGTGACAGCCAAGCTCGACCAGGCCGGCGATCTCGTCGCCGTCCTCGCGGCGCTGCATCAGCAGGGTGGCAAGGCTGTCTTCCACATGGGCGCGGTAATCGCGCACTGCCTGGCCGCCGGGGCGCGAAACCAGCCCGCGCTTGTCGCGTGCGTGACGCGGGCCGGCCTGAGTGTAATAGGAATTGAACAGAAAGGCGAAACGGTCGTCGGGCGAGCGGTAGTCGGGCACCCGTGGCTTGAGAATGAATTCCTCGAAAAACCAGGTGGTATGGGCCAGGTGCCATTTGACGGGCGAGGCATCCTCCATGCTTTGCAGCATGGTGTCTTCGGGGCTGAGCGGCGCCGCCAGCGCATCGCTGCGCGCGCGGGTCCGGGTGAAAAGCGCGATCGCCTCATTCGGCGTCAGCGGCGCAAGTGCTGGGGTCATGAAATCGTCCTTGGGTCGAAACAGGCCAAACGGTCGTCCGCAAAGACATAGAGGCAGACCGGTCAGATCAAGTCTGCATTCCGAGATTTGACAAGGGTGTGAAGATTGACGCAAAAATCCGCCTGAGCTGCACGGCAGGCTCACCCCATAACCCCTGGGTTGCGCAACGCCCGCAACCGCCGCGCCTGGCGCGACGGTCTCGGTTTGCAGGGATTCCGACCTCAGCCCAGCAGTGCCAGCACCTTTTCGGCAGCGCCGTCGGAAGAGGCAGGGTTCTGGCCGGTCACCAGCCGGTCGTCGACCACCGAATGCGGCTGCCAGTCGGCGACACCGTCAAAATCCGCCCCCAGCTCGCGCAGGCGGGTCTCGAGCAGGAAGGGCATCGCCTCGGCCAGTCCCACGCCGCGCTCTTCGCTGTCGGTAAAGGCCGAGACCTTGCGGCCCTTGACGATGGGCGTGCCCTCGGCGTCGACCGCCTTGGAAAAGGCTGCCGGGCCGTGGCAGACCGAAGCGACGATCTTGCCCTGATCCCAGGCCTTGCCGATGACCTCGGCCACCAGATCGCTTTCGGCCAGATCGTACATCGCGCCATGACCGCCGGGAATGTAGAGCGCGTCAAATTCCGCGATATCCTCCGCTTCGAGCCGCCCCGGCGCGGCAAGCAGCGCGGTTGCCGCCGCATCGTCCCGGAAGCGCGAGACCGAGGCCGGGGCCTCGTCGCCGGCGACATCCGAGTTCGGATCGATCGGCACCGGCTTGCCGCCGAGAGTGACCAGCGTCACCTCGTGCCCGGCGTCGGTGAAGGCGTAATAAGGCGTCGCCAGTTCTTCGTACCAGACGCCGGTCGGCTTGCCGGTCTCGCCCAGGGCGTCAGATGCGGTCGAGAGGATCAGAATACGTGCCATGTTGCTGTCTCCAGTGGTCGTTGGTTTTGTCGGGGCCGAACCAAAGAGCTCCTTGCTCCGGCCAGTCACTCGGGGCGGCTAAGCGCCTCTTGGACAGCAGATAGGGGCGCCTCAGTCGTTTGAGAAATTGATGCAGGCAAGGTCAGAAATCGATATCCTGGACATATGACCCCGGATCTTTCGCTTCTCCGCGTCTTTCATGCCGTCATGGAAGAGCGCAATGTCACCGCCGCCGCCGAACGGCTCGGCCAATCGCAAAGCACGGTCAGCGCGGCGCTGTCGCGGCTGCGCGAGGCGCTGGGGGACGAGTTGTTCCTGCGCGCCCGCTACGGCGTCGAGCCGACCGAAAAGGCGCTGGCACTCGCCCCCGAGATCGCCGCCGGGCTGGCGCAGCTGGAACAGGCCTTTCGCGCCGCCGAACCGTTTGATCCCGCCCGTACCACACGGCGGTTTCGGCTGTTGCTGGGGCCCTACGCCGAGATCGTGCTGGTGCCGGATCTGGCGGCGGCCTTTGCCGAAAAGGCACCGCGAGCAGCGCTGGAGATCGCCCCGCTCGGCCCCGATCTCGATCCGCGCAGCCTGGCCGGGCGGGCCTTCGACCTGGCGATTGGAAGGTTTCATGCGCCGCCAGAGGATCTCGTGGTCTCGGATCTGTTCGAAGACGGCTTCCGCTGCCTCGTCGCGCCCCGGGCCTTGCCGCCGGGCGCGACACTCGACCGGGCGCTCTATGAACGGTTGCCGCATGTGGTGGTGGCGCCGCCCGGCAAGTGGCGCACCGGGCTGCACAAGCGGATGGAGGGCACCGGGCTGCGCCGCAACACGGCGGTGGTGGTGTCGCACTTTCTCTCGGCGCCGCCGGCTGTCGCCCGGCTGGGCGGCATCGCCACCGTGCCCACGCGGGTGGCCACGATGACCGCCGCCCCCTACGGGCTGCGCGATGTCGCCGTGCCGGTGGAACTTGGTGCATTCCCCAGCCAAATCGCCTGGCATCCCCGGCTGCGTCGCGATCCCGGCCATGCCTGGCTGCGCGCATTGATCGCCGAGCTTGTTGCCGGCTTCACCACGGGCCGCTGAGCCGGAAAGGCGCTAGGCGGTGCAATCGATCAGGATCTTCACATCCGCCTCCTCCGGCGCGGCGATCAGGTCAAAGACATGGGCAGACCCGCTCAGCGGCAGCGTCCGGGTGATCACCCGCTCCAGATCCTCGGCCATCGCCTGTGCCAGAGTAATGCTGCGGCGGAATTGTTCGCGGGTATAGACCCGCGAGCCGATCAGGCGCAGCTCCTTGAAGGCAATGTCGAGCAGCGCCACCGGACAGGGCGCCTTGTGCAGCGACGTCAAACAGATCGTGCCGCCCGGCCGGGCAATCCGAGTCATGTCGCGCGCGGCGGGGCCGACCCCGGCGCATTCAAAGACCACATCGACACCGTCGCCATCGGTCGCCGCCTGAACCTGCTCGGACAGGTCGTCCTGGCGCAGATCGACGGGCCGAAAGCCGAGCGCCCCGGCCAGCGCCAGTCGCACCGGATCGATATCGGAGACGAGCACCTCGGCCGCGCCGGCCTGGCGCGCCGCAAGCGCCGTCAGCAGCCCGATGGGCCCGGCGCCCAGCACCGCCACCCGGTCGGCAAGCCCCAGGCGCGATTGCTCGACCGCCCGCAGCGCCACCGCCAGAGGCTCGACCAGCGCGGCGATGCGATTATCCATATCCTCGGGCACCGCAAAGAGCATATCCTCGGGCACCGACAGGTATTCCGCCAGTCCGCCCGCCTGATCGATGCCGATCGAGCGCAGGCCGGTGCAGACATGCGGGCTGCCGGTGCGGCAGGGATGGCAGGCGCCGCAGGACAGCAGCGGATAGGCCACGACCCGTTGCCCCCTGGCAAAGCGGGCGCCGGCTTCGACAACCTCGCCGACGAACTCATGCCCGAGGATCAGCGGCGCGGCGGCGCGTGGATGGGTGCCGGAATGGATGCCGATATCGGTGCCGCAGACGCCACAGAGCTGCATCTTCAGCAGCACTTCGCCCGGCTTCGGCCTGGGCAGGGCGGTGTCCCGGATCTCGACCGATTTCGGGCCGGTGTAGACAAGAGCTTTCACGGGGTTTGCCTTCTGACGTCAGGCGACCGCATAGCCGCCGTCCACGGGGAGGATCGTGCCGGTCATGAAACCGGCCAGCGGCGTGGTCAGGAACAGCGAGGGACCGGCCAGATCACCCGGCTCGCCCCAGCGGCCCATCGGGGTCCGCGACAGGATCGCCTCGGCGCGCGCCGCGTCTTCCTGCAAGCCGGCTGTCAGCGGTGTCCTGATCCAGCCCGGAGCGATGGCGTTGACGCGGATGCCCTCTGCCGCCCAGGCGATGGCCAGCGACTTGGTGAGCTGCGCCACACCGCCCTTGGACGCGGAATAGCCCGGCACCAGCCCGCCGCCAAAGAACGACAGCATCGAGGCGGTCATCACCACGGAGCCGCCGGTGCGCGCCAGCGCCGGTTTCGCCGCATGGGCACAACGCATCGCGCCGTTGAGGTTGACGTCGACCACCTGGGCGAAAACCTCCGGCTCCAATTCGGCGCCCCGCCGGATCACCCCGGCGCAACAGACCAATGCGAAGAGATCCGCAATGCCGCCGACCTCTCGGGCCACTGCCGCATCGTCGCGCACGTCAAGCTGGCGGAAAGAGAGACTGGCGCCCAGCCCCTCCGCCTCGGCCCAGTCGCGGGCCGCCGTGATGTCGGCTTCGGCCACACCGGTCGCCACCACCTCGGCGCCGGCCTGAGCGAAGGCCTGCGCAATGCTGCGGCCGATGCCCGAGGAGCCTCCGGTCACCAGGACTTGCCGGCCCGACAGGAAAGGCGCCGCCCAGGCGCCGGTGTCTGCCGCCCCCGACATCAGCGGATGAACTGGTCGACGTAATCCGCCCCCAGCCCCACCTCTTCATAATGATTTCGGCACATCTCGATCTTGGTGAAGACGTCTTCGAACCCCATGGTCTTGCCGTAGGGATCGACATAAAGCATCACGCCATTGACCTGAAAGAAGGTGATCATCTCGGTCACATCCTCGGGCACCACAAGCGTATGGGTTTCGCCCGGCGGCTCGTAGACATAGCCGCCTTCGCGGGCCTCCCAGTCATGCTCCAGATAGTGCCAGCGGCCTTTGAGGACAAAGCCATGCACCGGCTGCGGATGGCGGTGACGCGACAGCACGCCGGATTGGCGCACCCGCAGCAGGTTCATCCAGTAGCCCTGCGAGGCATTGAGGCAGAGCGGCCGGAAGGACACCGTTTCGGTCTGCGGCACCCAGACGCGTTCATCGCTGGCGATCGCCTCGGGAACGACGATCTCTTCCGCGGCATCCTTGGGAAAAGGCAGTTGATAGGGGGTACGCGCATCGTCCTGCGCTTCCACTTTATCGGGTTCGACGGGCATGGGGGTCTCCTTTGTCGAATTACGTGAGTTCGGGGGTGCGCCGTCTCCGCCGCCACATGGCGACAAGGGGCGGCAGGATCCAGACGAGGATGGTGATCACGCCCAGCGTTCCGGCAATGGGGCGTTCGAAGAAGGTCAGCAGGTTGCCGTCTGCCTTGATCATGCTGGACATGAAGCTCTCTTCGACGATCTTTCCCAGCACCAGGCCCAGAACGAGCGGCGCGGCCGGATAATCGTTGGCCTCCATAATCCAGACCAGCACGCCGATTGCGGCCAGCGTCCAGAGGTCGAAAAGCGCGTTGTTGGTGGCGAAGGTGCCCAGCACGCACATCAGAAGGATCGCCGGATAGAGCAGACCGGGTCGCAGCCCCAGCACGTGCCGCCCGCCCATGACCGCCGCCAGCCCCAGCGGGATGATCAACAGGTTGGCTAGGACAAAGACGATGTAGATCGCATTGACCAGATCGGGCGAGGTGACAAAGACCATCGGCCCCGGCTGGATGCCCTTGAGCACCAGCACGCCGACGACGATGGCGGTGATCGAATCGCCGGGGATGCCAAAGACCAGCGCCGGCACATAGCTGCCCGAGAGCGCGGCGTTGTTGGCCGAGGCGGAGCCGGCGATGGCTTCGGGCTCGCCCTTGCCGTAGTTGGCCTTGACCTTGGAAAACCGCTGGCTGACCGCAAAGGCGATCCAGGCGGCAATATCGGCCCCTGCCCCGGGCAAGGCACCGATCACCGTGCCCATCAGGCTGCCGCGCAGCACCGGCAGCTTGAAGCGCCAGAGGTTGCCGAATTGTCCCTTGAGGATCGAGAACCCGGCGGCGGCGGGCTTTCTGGGCTGCGTCAGAGGTGCCGCGGCCGAGCGCAGGATCTCCGCGACCGCGAAGGCGCCGATCATGACGGCGATCAGCGAGACGCCGGCCTGAAGATCGATCACCCCGAAGGTGTACCGCGGCAGGCCGGTGGTCACGTCGAGCCCGACCATCGTCAGCGCCAGCCCGAGCAGCAGCGACAGCGTGCCCTTCAGCCTGTCCTTGCCGGCCACCATCGTCGCACAGGACAGACCGAGCAGCGCCAGCCAGAAATATTCGTAGCTCGAGAAGCGGAGCGCCACCCGCGCCAGTTGCGGCGCGGCGATCACCAGCACCGCGGTGCCGACCAGCCCCCCCATGACCGAGACGCACATCGAAAGCCCGAGCGACAGGTCAAGCCGCCCTTTCTGCGTCAGCGCATCCAGCTCGCGCATGTAGGCGGCCGAGGCCGGGGTGCCGGGGATGCGCAACAAAGCCCCCGGAATGTCGCCGGCAAAGATCGACATGGCCGAACAGGCGACGATGGCGCCGATGGCCGCGACCGGCGACAGGAAGAAGGTGACCGGAACCAGCAGCGCGACGGCCATCGTCGCGCTCAGCCCCGGAGTGGCGCCGACAAAGAGGCCGAAGGCCGCGCCCAGAAGGATCACGCCGATGACCTGATAGGTGAAGACCATCTGAAGCGATGACAGGAACACATCCATGGCGAAACCTCAGAACCAGGGGCCGAAAAACGGCCCGGTGGGAAGCGGAACGCGCATCACCCGCGTAAAGAACACGGTGACCACCACGCAGATGACCACCGCCGACACCAGCGCCGGCACCGGTTTTTCCTGCCAGGCCAGCGCGTTGAGAAAGATCAGCGGCGTCGCCACCAGAAGCGTGCCGAAGGCCGGCGAGAGCAGGCCGAAGGCGACGATGGTCAGCGGGATCAGAAGAACCCGGACCATCCGCCTTGGCGACCGCATCCAGTCTTCGGCCACGGGCCGGAACAGGCGGCCGTCGTCATGCCGGCGGGCGCGCAGGCTGCGCGCCACGACGGCCAGTCCCAGCAGCACAAAGGCGCTGCCGATCATGTAAGGGAACAGTCGTGGGGATGCGGCTCCGGCCGGTTCCGGGAAGGTCGTGGCGCGCAGCGCCACGAACCCGCCCAGACACGCGAAGCCGAATCCTGTCCAGATATCGGGGAGCCGCATCTGTCCGGCCTCAGTTTTCGCGCTGCGACAGGCCGATGGACTTCATGACCGCGCCAACGCTTTGCTGGGTTTCGGCCAGGAAGGTCTCGAAGGTCTCGGACCCGCGGTAGTCGGCGCCAAAGCCCTGTTTGGACATGAAGCCCTGAAACGCCTCGCTGTCAAACACCGCCTGGGTCGCCTCTTCCAGCCGCGCCGCCGCCTCTGCATCCATGCCCGCAGGGCCGACAACTCCGCGCCATGTACCGCCGGCAAACGGCTCGCCGGTCTGTTCGGAGGCGGTCGGCACCTCGGGGAAGGAGGCATTGCGCTCTTCCGAGAAGACCGCGATGGCGCGCGACAGGCCCGCATCCATCATCGTCTTGCCTTCGGGCAGCGAGGACGGGATGATCTGCACGCCCCCGGCAGCCAGTTCCTGGAACCCAGGCGCGGCGCCCTGCGACGGCACCATGGTGACCTTCAGCGGATCGATGCCCTGCTGTTGCAGGAAGCCGGCGAAGGCCAGGTGATAGGCCGCGCCCACGGCGGTGCCGGACATCTTGTAGGTGCCCTGCGGATCGGCCTTGATCGCGGCCACCGCCTCCTCGACGTTCTGCCAGTCGCTGCCGGCGGCGATGTGAAAGGCCGCCGGGTCGAAGTTGATCAGCGCGATCGGCGTGAAATCCTCGGCCTGGAACTCGGCATTGCCGGTCCAGTAATAGGTCAGCATCTCTGCGGTGGCAAAGCCAATGGTGTAGCCGTCGGTCGGCGCGGTCACCATCGCGTTGTGGCCGACGACGCCGGCGCCGCCCGAACGGTTGACCACCGAGACCGGCACGCCCAGCTCGGCCTCGAGACCGCTGGCCAGGGTGCGCGCAATCGCGTCGGTGCCGCCGCCGGCATTCCACGGCACGATCAGGGTGATGGGTTTCTCGGGATATTGTGCAGCGGCCATCGTCGTGGTGGCCACCGCTGCGGCCATCGCCAACAGGGTGTTCTTCAGCATGTAAAATTCCTCCTGATTTCAGCTGATTGGTTTTATGATCTGGTAATTCTCCAGGTTTCGGCGCGTAAAGCCGATCATGTCGAGCATCGCCTGTCGCGCCTCCTCCGGCCTGCGCTGTTCGATCGCTTCGAGAACCCGCAGGTGATTGGCCAGGTTCTTGCGAAAACTTTCCATGTGCCGTTCGATCGCGGCCTTGAACAACAGCCCCAGTACCGCATCGATGGCAGTGTCGAATGCCTCGAGGATCGGATTGCCGGTGGCGGCCAGGATCGCGAGGTGGAAATCCTTGTCTGCTTGAATGGCCGCTTCCACGTCGTCGTTTTCGGCGGCCTGCTCCATCGCTTCATAGGCCAGCCGGATGCGGGTGATCTCGCGCCGGTCGGCGCGGACAGCGGCCAGCGCGCAGGCCGCCGGCTCGAACACCTCGCGCGCCTCGTCGATGGCCGAGGACAGCTCGACGTTGACCCCCTCCACCGGCTGCATCCAGCGCAGCACGTCGCGGCTGAGCAGGCTCCAGTCCTGCCGTGGCCGGACCCGCGTGCCGTGGCGCGTGCGCACCTCGAGCAGACCCAGCGCCGTCAGCGTCTTGATCGCCTCGCGCAACGTGGTTCGGCTGACCGACAGCTCTTCGATCAGCTCTTTCTCGACCGGAAGCGTTTCGCCGACGGCGTAGTCGCCGGTCACGACGCGCCGGCCGAGAAGCTCCAGCACCTCCGAGACCTTGGCCGGCCGGCCTCCGGCCGCACGCATGGCGCTTTGAGCGGTGATGTTCGGCTTTTCCATTTTCACCTCCCTTTTCGACTCGCCCCGGCGAAGGGGCCACCATGCATCTTGGTGATTGGTATGACGAATCGCCAGCGCTGTCAATGGTACGATTAATGGTTTTCATTTATCACACCATTTATCGAAATACGCGGCGACGGCGTCCCCAGGCCCCGCACCCCGGCCCAGGGCAACAAACGCCATGCCCGTGACGCACCGCAGAGCGCCGCTCAGCAAATCAGGGAGTTCGATCAGGAAAAGGGCCTGACCAACGGCAGGGCAGCCGAGGCAGAGGCCATCGCCTGCGCAAGCTGCGGCGGAAACCGGGGCCAGAAAAAACAAACGGCGCCGCAAGGGCCAGCCCTTCGCGATTCGCGGCGCAGCCTCCGAAGAAGGCCGTTGTGAGTGCGAAGGCATGTCAAACAGAGGCGCCCGAAAAATCCCTGGGAGCCTCTGTTCGATGTCAGCTAAGCGGACAAAGCTGCAATTTCGATAATCAGGTGACTTCCCGCGCTATTGATACCCGTCTGGATCGTTAGGGGTGTTTAGCAATGTGCCTTCAAACGAGTCGAGATCATCAGTTAATAGCAGCCATGGCAACCTACTCTGCTTGTTGACGTGAAAAGTCGGCTTGAAATCTTGCGGGTTTTCGAGCGACGCAGCATACAGGTTTATACCACCCGGATAGTGATCGGCTTCGAATGCAATGGGTGACCCGCACGTCCCGCAAAAGTGCCTAACAACGCCTTTGGAGCTTTCATAAATGCGGGGTTTGTCACCGGTCCACTCAAAGCTTTCTATTGGCACACCGAACCACGCAACCACCGGCGCGGCACAATTCCGACGGCAGTCATCGCAGTGGCAATAGCATGCCCATGTTTGATCACCCTGGTAGACCCAGCTTGTTTTTTTACACAGACAATACCCGCGCGTCGCCATTCTATTTTCCTCCAAACCCCCGGAAACATAGGAAGCAGGCGGGTTTTGAGATGGCGATTTTTGGACGTTTCATCAGCAGAAAACGTCGCAGCTCAGTGTCAATCTGAGCTCGAAGCGGAGATTGCACCTTGGGCCCAAATCTCGCTCACCTGCACCACGAAGCGCAAAAAAAGGCGCCGCAAGGGCGCCTTGTTTCATTGGTCGGAGTGAGAGGATTCGAACCTCCGGCCCCTGCCTCCCGAAGACAGTGCTCTACCAGGCTGAGCTACACTCCGACCGTGACCGGCGGATTACATCGGTGCTTGCGGCAATGCAAGAGGTTTCAGTCGCTTTTCCAGCGCTTCAGGATCGCCGACGTGCGAAGGCTGCCGGGGCTGTAGCCGCGACTGCGGTTGCGCAGCACCGGCGTGTTGCTGGATTTGCCGCCGCGGCTCTCGCGATAGACGATGTAGAGGCCGGAAAGGATGATCAGCCCGGCGCCGGAAATCGTCGGCCGATCCAGGCTTTCACCGAACAGCAGAAAGCCGAAGAAGGTGGCCCAGATGATTTGCGAATATTGCATCGGCGCCACGATGGCCGCCTCGCCGAAGCGATAGGCGGCGATGACACACATGCTGGCGGTAAAGCCCAGCAAGGCCATGATGCCGAGACCGCCGAGATCCAGCATCGGCATCGGCACATAGACAAAGGGCAGTGCCAGGCCCATCAGGATGAAATTGCCCGCCAGCGGATAGAGCAGCAGCACAACGGTGCGCTCTTCCTTGCCGATCTTGCGCACCACCACCGAGGACAGCGCGTTGCAGAAGGCAGAGCCCAGCGCCGCCGCATGGCCCAGCGTCAGCTCCTGCGCACCGGGCCGCAGCACCACGATCACCCCCAGCAGCCCGATCAGCACCGCCGCCCAGCGGTGCGGGCCGACGCTTTCGCCCAGCATCGGGATCGCCAGCACGGTAATCAGGATCGGCGCGGCAAAGAGCAGCGTGTAAGTCTGGGCAAGGGGAAGCACGGAAAAGGCATAAAACGCCAGAAGGCCCGCCCCCAGCGCGCCAAAGACCCGCACCGAGACCCACCAGGGATGCACCGGGCGCAGGTTCTCGCGGGTCGGATCGCTCATCAGCACGAAGGTCAGCAACGGAAAGCTGAACAGCCCGGCAAAAAAGATGATCTGGACCGGCGAATAGCTGCTGCCGAGGTATTTCACCACGACATCATGCACCGAAAACATGGCAAAGCCCAAAAGGGCAAAGAGCAGGCCTTTGATGTTCATGGGGTCTCGCAGAAGTTCTGGCCGCGGCCAATTTGCGTCATGCACGTGTTACGGCGATTTGACGCCGGGGATCAAGCCCCGGGGCGGCGCGGCCCGGACCGGAGCCGCAAGCCGTGGCGTGATCGCCCCGCGCGGGGGCGATCACGCGGTCTGGCTCAGAGCGAGGCGTCGAGCGCCGCGAGAACGGCGTCGCCAGCCTCGGAGGTCGAGGCCGGCTTGGCGCCTTCGGCCTGCAAAAGGTCGGCGGTGCGCACGCCGTCGGCCAGCACCTTTTCGACAGCCTTTTCCAGCCGGTCGGCCTCGGCGCCCTGGTCGAAGCTGTAGCGCAGCGCCATGGCAAAGCTCAGGATACAGGCGATCGGGTTGGCCTTGCCCTGCCCCGCGATGTCGGGCGCCGAGCCATGCACCGGCTCGTAGAGCGCCTTCGGCCGGCCGTTCTCCATCGGCGCGCCGAGCGAGGCCGAGGGCAGCATGCCGAGCGAACCGGTCAGCATCGCCGCGAGGTCCGACAGCAGGTCGCCAAAGAGATTGTCGGTCACGATCACGTCGAACTGCTTGGGCCAGCGGGTGAGCTGCATGGCGCCGGCGTCGGCATACATGTGCGACAGCTCGACATCGGGGTATTCCGCCTGATGCACCTCGGTGACCACGTCGCGCCAGAGCACGCCGCTTTCCATCACATTGGCCTTTTCCATCGAGCAGAGCTTGTTGCCACGCTTGCGGGCCAGTTCGAAGGCCGACCGGGCGACGCGCGCGATCTCGCTCTCGGTGTAACGCTGGGTGTTGATGCCGACGCGCTCGTTGCCTTCCTTGATCACGCCGCGCGGCTCGCCGAAATAGACACCCGAGGTCAGCTCGCGCACGATCATGATGTCGAGGCCCGAAACCACGTCGGTTTTCAGCGACGAGAAATCCGCCAGCGCGTCGAAACATTGTGCCGGGCGCAGGTTGGCATAGAGGTCCATTTCTTTGCGCAGACGCAGAAGGCCGCGCTCGGGCTTGAGCGAGAAGTCGAGGGTGTCGTATTGCGGCCCGCCCACGGCGCCCAGCAGGACGGCATCGACCTCCTGCGCCTTGGCCATGGTGTCGTCATGCAGCGGCGTGCCGTGTTTGTCGTAGGCGCAGCCGCCGACGAGATCTTCGCTGACCTCGAACTTGAGCCCGCGCTTGTCGCCGTACCAGTCGATGATCCGGCGGACCTGCTGCATGACCTCGGGGCCGATGCCGTCACCCGGCAGGATCAGAAGGGAAGGCGTGCTCATGAGGCGGTTCCTTTGTCACAAAAACGTTCCCGCATCGCCTATCCAATGCCTGCCGGAGGGTCAAGAATGACGAGGCCCGCGCGCCTCTCGTCCCGCGCGCGCCGGACCGCGCTCCGGGGCCTCCGGGCCAAGGGGGAGGCCCCGGATCAGGTCCGGGACGGGGTCACCGGCCCGGCGGCCAGTCGATATCAACCCAGACCAGCGCATGCCGCGAGGCCCGTGCCGCCAGGCTGTCGGGCGCCGGCCAGCGGGTGCCGCTGCCGAGCACCGTCAGATCGGCCGCGGGCAGGACGTAATCGACCCGCAGGTTGCCCGGCACCGGATCGGTCCAATTGGCGGTGTCGCGCGCCGGATCGCCGCGCTGGCCGGGAGTGGCCTCTTCCGCGGCGGCCGGATCCCGCGGAGCCGGGTCTTGCAGGCGCGGGTCGGCCAGCAGCGTGCGGATCGCCGCATGGCGGCCCTCGCCATCCTCGGGGTCGAGGTTGGCATTGCCCATCAGCACCAGGTTTTGCGGCACCGCCCCGAAAGCGCCGTCGAGATAGTGCCGCCAGAAGATCACCTCGTCGTGGTTGCGCCGGCCGTTGCGGTCCTCGGGCCCGTCGAACACCGGGGGCGTGGCGGAAAAGGCCAGCACGGTCAACTGGCCGCCCGGCAGGGTCAGCGGCACCGCCCAATGCGCCACGCTTGACAGCGGCAGCACGTCCTGCGCCGCCGCCGGGAGCTCCGCCCCCGCCATCAGATTGCCCGGCAGGTCGCGCCAGAGCCGCGCCGAGAAATCCCGCGCGCCCGCCGCCAGCGGATAGCGTGACAGCAGCGCCATGCCGTTGTCGCCGGTGAAAAAGCCGAAGCCCAGCGCATCCTCGGGCTCTTGCCGGCGCCCGTCAGCATCGAGATCCACCCCGATGTCGCGCCCGGCATTCTGTGCCGGTGCGAAAAGATGCGGATAATCGGGTCCCGCCGTGGCGATCCGGTCGCGCAGCGCGTGCAGGCTCAGCAGCGTCAGGTCATGGTCGATGTCGGTGAGCAGCAGGATATCGGGCCGCACCTCGGCCAGCAGCCGCACCACCGCCGCGACCTGCGGATCCTCACCCTTGCGGATATCGCGCAGCAGCAGGCCGGGCCCCTTGCGGCTCAGTTCCACATGCCAAGTGGCAAGGCGCAGCGGCTCGGCGCCAAGCGGCGGCCCGACCAGGCAACAGAAAAGAAGGATCAGCCAGCGTGCTGGGCGCGCGCATAGGCGCGGCGGCGCTTTTCCTCGATCAGGTCGGCCACCCGGCCCATGGCGATGCCGCGCATGATCATGCTGGCGGGAATGAAGGCCCATGCAACCATCGTCCATACAAAGCTCTGCGAGTCAAACAGCGTGAAGGCATCGAACACCCCGGAGGCCAGCCGGATACCGGCCGGGATCACGAAGGGCAGGACAACCCCTGCCGCGATGTTGAGCCAGCCGTCGCGGCGCAGCCGGGGCAGCACGTCGCCGCCGGTGGTCGGATCGAAAAGCGGCAGGTTGACCCAGACGTTGAACGCCCCGTTGCGCGACGGCCAGTCATAGACATGCACCAGAAGCGCGAACGTGCCAAGAGCGGTAAGCGACATGGCATAGACCATCGCCGCGCCGTCGCGGGCCCGCTCGATCAGCTCGAGGCTGGAATCCGTGGGCAGGCCGTAGATGAAGATGCGCACCGGCGAATACGGCAGATCGAGCAGTTCGCCCATTGCCGAAGCCCCGCGCGAGACGATGCCGGTCAGCACGCCGGGATGCCCGGCATGACGGGTCAGCCAGGTCAGGCAGATCACCATCAGCATCAGCATGACAAAGCGCATGCGGTTGAACGGCGGCGCGTGCCGGAACTCGACAAAGCTGGGGTAGGACGAGGAATATTCGGCAAAGACAAAGACCGCCGCGAGGAGCGCGACCAGCACCGATATCTGTGCGCCATCGGAACCGTTCGGGCCCAGCATCAAAGCTGGCAGAACCACCAGGCTTGACACCAGCAACGCCCGTACCGCCGCACCGAATATGCGTGAAATCACTGCCCCGTTCCCTTCAATCCGGTTGGACACGGTACGATGCCGTGCCCTTGTTCCAGTTTGATGCCGCTTGGGTGGCGCGGCCTGCCTCATTCTTGCCCAATTGTTGCCCCCTTTCGGCCGGTCTCTCAACCGTCTGTTCACAGTATTGAAACTATTCGGGCAATTTCGTGGGATAGGTGGTGCCCGATTGCATCAATAATAGGGCAGGAAAACGTCAATGAAAACAGCGCACACCAGATGTAGCGGCGCATAGGTATAGGGATACAAGCCCCACCATATTCCTTCGAATTGCCGCCCTATTCGAAAGTATCGCTGCAATCGTCTTTCGAGCGCGATTGCGGCGCCCCCTCACAATCGCATCCGCCTGTGACCCCGGTCACGGGGCACCACCTTTCCTGCTCTGAGAGAGCCCGATTCGCGCGATTCTACCTTTGGGTGATAGGTTGCCTCGGGTACGCTCCGCTCGGGTCGCGCCTGAAGCGGCCGGATAGATCAAGGGGAGACCTCCATGAGAACGCTTGTCGCAACCGCCCTGCTGAGCCTCGTTCCGGGTGCGGTTCTGGCCGCCGGCCATTCCGACGCCAGCACCTTTCCGAACACCTGCTCCAACACCTCGTT
Source organism: Marinovum sp. PR37 (assembly GCF_028807375.1). Taxonomy (NCBI): domain Bacteria; kingdom Pseudomonadati; phylum Pseudomonadota; class Alphaproteobacteria; order Rhodobacterales; family Roseobacteraceae; genus Marinovum; species Marinovum sp. PR37. The sequence continues at coordinate 50,388 of NZ_JARAML010000011.1, forward strand.
TCAATACGGCGCTGACGGCGGGGCCGAGATCCATGCCACCTGCCTGCGCGCCGACGGTTCGCCCAACCAGACCAGCATCGCCATGCCGGCGATCGCCAACAACAACGGCAGGCTCGAGATGTCGGGAGACGCCGCCAGCTTTCAGAAGAGCTGCGGCAACATCATGCTCGAGACCAATATCGACGGCGTGACCCTGACCGCCAACTGCCGCACCGAGGCCGGCACATTCGAAGAGACCTCGATCAATGTGCCCGGCATCGGCAATTCCGACGGCACCCTGTCGAACTGAACGGGGCCGCAACAAAAAACGGCGCGGAGGACCGCGCCGTTTCCGTGACCGTCGTGCAGGCCGTGGGCCTCAGACCCAGGGACGCTCCTGCGCCGCCTTGGCCTCGAAACTGTCGATCGAGGCTTCCTTGGCCATGGTCAGCCCGATGTCGTCGAGGCCTTCCATCAGGCAATGTTTCTTGAAGGCATCGACCTCGAACGTGATGGTGCCGCCATCGGGGCCCTGGATGGTCTGGTTTTCCAGGTCGATGGTCAGCTTGGCATTGGCGCCGCGCTCGGCGTCATCCATCAGCTTGTCGACATCTTCCTGCGGCAGGACGATCGGCAGGATGCCGTTCTTGAAGCAGTTGTTGTAGAAGATGTCGGCGAAGGAGGTGGAGATCACGCATTTGATGCCGAAATCCTTCAGCGCCCAGGGCGCGTGTTCCCGCGACGAACCGCAGCCGAAGTTGTCGCCGGCGACGAGGATCTCGGCGTCGCGGTACTGCGGCTTGTTCAGCACGAAATCCGGGATTTCCGAGCCGTCGCGGTTGTAGCGCATCTCGTCGAACAGGTTCTTGCCGAAGCCGGTGCGCTGGATCGATTTCAGGAACACCTTGGGGATGATCATGTCGGTGTCGATATTGACCAGCGGCATGGGCGCCGCGGTGCCGGTGAGTTTGGTGAATTTTTCCATCGGTTCTTCCTTGTCGGACGGTGCGCAGTACATGCGCACCCTACGGGTGGGGCGTAGGGTGTGCGGTTTCCGCGCACCTGTGCCGTTACATCATCTCGCGCACATCGGTCAGGTGGCCGGTCACTGCCGCCGCCGCCGCCATCGCGGGGGAAACGAGGTGGGTGCGGCCCTTGTAGCCCTGACGGCCCTCGAAGTTGCGGTTCGAGGTCGAGGCGCAGCGCTCGCCCTCGGACAGCTGGTCGGGGTTCATCGCCAGGCACATCGAACAGCCGGCCATGCGCCATTCGAATCCGGCTTCCTTGAAGATATCCGCCAGGCCCTCTTCCTCGGCCTGGGCCCGCACGAGGCCCGACCCGGGAACGACCATGGCCCGCATGCCGTCCTTGATCTTCTTGCCCTTGAGGATCTCGGCCGCGGCGCGCAGGTCCTCGATCCGGCCGTTGGTGCAGGAGCCGATGAAGACCGTGTCGATCTCGATCTCGGTCAGCGGCTGGCCCGGCTTGAGGCCCATGTAATCCAGCGAGCGTTTCGCCGCATCGACCTTGCCGCCCTTGAAATCCTCGGGCGCCGGCACCTTGGCGGTGATCGGCAGCACGTCCTCGGGCGAGGTGCCCCAGGTCACCACCGGGGCGATGTCTTCGCCCTTGATCGTGATCACCTTGTCCCAATGGGCGTCATCGTCGGAAAAGAGCGTCTTCCACCAGGTCAGCGCCGCTTCCCATTGCGCGCCTTTCGGCGCGTGCGGCCGGCCCTTGATATAGGTGAAGGTGGTCTCGTCCGGCGCGATCAGGCCGGCGCGGGCGCCGCCTTCGATCGCCATGTTGCAGACCGTCATCCGGCCTTCCATCGACAGGTCGCGGATCGCCTCGCCACAATATTCGATGACATAGCCGGTGCCGCCGGCGGTGCCGGTCTCGCCGATCACCGACAGGGTGATGTCCTTGGCGGTGACACCGGGGCGCAGCTTGCCGGTGATCTCGACCTTCATGTTCTTGGATTTCTTCTGGATCAGCGTCTGGGTGGCCAGCACGTGTTCGACCTCGGAGGTGCCGATGCCATGCGCCAGGGCGCCAAAGGCGCCGTGGGTCGCCGTGTGGCTGTCACCGCAGACCACGGTCATGCCCGGCAGGGTCCAGCCCTGTTCCGGCCCGACGATGTGCACGATGCCCTGGCGAACGTCGCTGACCGGGTAGTAATGCACGCCAAACTCCTTGGCGTTCTTGTCGAGCGCCTCGACCTGGATGCGGCTTTCGGGGTTGTCGATGCCGTTCACCCGGTCGGGGGTGGTGGGGACGTTGTGATCCGGCACGGCGATGGTCTTTTCCGGCGCGCGCACCTTGCGGCCCGCCATGCGCAGGCCTTCAAAGGCCTGCGGGCTGGTCACTTCGTGCACCAGATGGCGGTCGATATACAGCAGGCTGGTGCCGTCTTCGGCCTCATGCGCGACATGCGCATCCCAGATCTTGTCATAGAGCGTTTTGGGGGACATGGCTGGTCCTCTCCCGTTCAATTAATCATCATTTCAGGGGCGGATTGGCAAAAGGCCGCTTATAGCCGTGCGAGAACCGTGAAGGTCGCACCGAAGAACCGCTCGCTCAGGCGGGCGCGGTCTTGAATATCCGTCAGCATTTGCATAGCTGGCCCTTACAGGTTGGGCGAGATTCTCGCAAGCCTAAGCGAAGGTTTCCCGGAAAACGTGATCCCCCTGAAAGCCGGGGCCGGGGCGTGGGCGGGGTTGAACAATGAGCAAGCTGAGCGTGATCTATCTGGGCCTCTGCGCCGCGGTCCTGACCGCGGGGCTTGCCGTGCAATCTGTCCAGGGCGGCGCGACACCCTCGCAGACCGGCTTTTCGGAAAACACCCTCCGCGCGGTGATCGACGCGACCGGCCAGGGGCCGCATTAGGCGCCCCTGCGGCGCCGCGCCATCGCAGCGCTCGAAACGTATTGTCCCGGCAGCGCCGGTCGGGCCGCCATGGCCCCGGCGCGTTGCGCCTGTGGTCCGAGCGGCGCCTAACCGCCCGCCCGACAAGGCTTGTCTGGTGAAACCTGACGGTGCAAGCTGATCTTCCCCGCACCAGGAGCCCAGATGGACCCGCAGACCGACCCCGCCAACGCAATCGCCCTGCTCGAGGGCTTTCTTACCAACGCGCAGGCCTGGGCCGAGTTCTATTTCAACATGCTGCTGCGCCCCTGGATCCGCTATCAGGTGCTCATCGCGGTGACCCTTCTGGCGGTGGCCTGGGGCGTTGGAAGCCTCGCCCGTCCGCGGCTGCACGACTGGATGCGCGGCCGCGAAGGCTGGCCGCGCTGGCGGATGCGGGTGCTGGTGATCGTGCATCGCCGGCTCAGGATGATCTTCTTTGTCGCCCTGATGTGGATCGCCGTGCTGATCATGCGCGAGGTGACCTGGCCCTCGCGCTCCTACCTGCTTGCGATCTTTGCCAATCTTGCCGCCGCCTGGCTGTTTGTCGTCTTTGCCACCCGGTTGATCGACAATCCGCTGTTGCGCACCACGGTCCGGTACGGCGCCTGGATCTGGGTCACCCTGTCGATCCTCGGGCTGACCGCGGACACCCAGCGCCTGCTCGAAGGCCTGGCAATCACTCTCGGCGACATGCGGCTTTCGGCCTGGCTGCTGGTGCAGGCGTTGGTGATCCTGACGGTGACAATTGCGCTGGCGCGCTTCATCGCCAAGACCACCGCCACCCGGATCCGGCGCAACGAGGATATCTCGCCCTCGATGCAGGTGCTGGCGGTGAAATTCCTCCAGGTGGTGCTTTACGGCGCGGCCTTCTTCATCGGGCTCAACATGGTCGGCGTCGACCTGACCGGGCTGGCGGTGCTCTCGGGGGCGATCGGCGTCGGCCTCGGCTTCGGGCTGCAAAAGGTGGTGTCGAACCTAGTGTCGGGCATCATCATCCTGATCGACAAGTCGATCAAGCCGGGCGATGTGATCAGCCTGGGCGAGACCTTTGGCTGGATCAACGCGCTCGGCGCGCGCTATGTCAGCGTCGTCACCCGCGATGGCCGCGAATACCTGATCCCCAACGAGGATCTGATCACCGGCCAGGTGGTGAACTGGTCGCATTCCTCGGATTTCGTGCGGCTGGATATCTTTTTCGGCACCGCCTACGGCGACGACCCGCACAAGGTGCGCAAGCTGGCCATCGCGGCGGCCTCGGGCGTCAAACGGGTGCTGGAACATCCCAAGACCCCGGTTTGCCATATCGTCGGCTTCGGCGACAGTTCGGTCGATTACATCCTGCGCTTCTGGATCAGCGATCCGACCGGCGGGCTGACCAACATCCGCGGCGATGTGTACCTTGCGCTTTGGGACGCTTTCCAGGAAAACGACATCTCGATCCCCTTCCCGCAGCGCGAGGTGCGGATGCTCAATGACCGGGCGGAGGAAACCGAGTCCGGCGGCATATTGCAACCCTGAGCCCAGTTTCATTGAATTGTGACCCTCGGATTGCTAGATTGAGGGTACGCCAAGCGCCGGGCGATGCGGCGCGAAACCAAGGAGGACCGAGTCCTGACTCTTACCGTTGCGGCAAATTCTGCCGTTCAAGGCGCGCCCCGTACGGGCCAACATGCGGAAGTCACCAGCGAAGAGCTGCTTGCGCAAATCCTGACATCTCTTTCCGACAGCAAGGCCGAGGACATCGTGGAGATCGACCTCCGCGGCAAAACGGCCATGGGCGACTACATGGTGATCTGCTCCGGCCGGTCGTCACGTCAGGTCGCGGCGATTTCGGAAAAGCTTGTCGACATGCTCAAGGCCGATCTTGGCCGCAGCGCCAAGACCGAGGGCAAGGAAACCGGTGACTGGGTGTTGATCGACACCGGCGATGTGATCGTTCACGTTTTCCGCCCCGAGGTGCGCGAGTTCTACCAGCTGGAGAAGATGTGGCTGCCGACAGGCGAAGCCGCGTCGCGGCCCACGGGCCACTGACCCAGCCGGATGCGTGTGCATATATGCGCGGTGGGCCGCCTCAGGGCGGGCCCCGAGAAGACATTGATCGAGGATTATGCCACGCGCTTCGACAGGACGGGCCGGGCTCTCGGGCTGGGCCCCGTGACCTTTCACGAGGTCGAGGACCGCAAGGGCGGCGGCATGCCCGCCGAGGCCGCCCTGTTGCGCAAGGCGCTGCCCGATGGCGCGGTCAAGCTGGCGCTGGACGAGCGCGGCAAGCTGATGAGCTCTCCCGACTTTGCAGATGTCCTTGCGCGTCACCGCGATGATGGCCGCGGCGATCTGGCGCTGATCATCGGTGGCGCCGATGGCATCGACCGCGGGTTGCGCGCGGAATGCGACATGGCGCTGTCTTTCGGCAAGATGGTCTGGCCGCATATGCTGGTGCGGGTGATGCTGAGCGAGCAGCTGTATCGCGCCGCCTCGATCCTGGCCGGCGCGCCGTATCACCGGGTCTGAAACGCGCTCCTGCCCGCCCCTCACGCCGACGTCTCATCCGAAGCGAAGTCAGATCGGCGTTGTCAGAAAAGACGCTTTGCGCGGCCCCTGCCCCGCACACGTAGCCACGGCGCCGCTTCGGCTTAGCCGCAATTGCTTGCGGCCCGTGCGCAGCCGGGCGGCGCCGTGGCATGCCGTGCTGCGGCCCGTCGGGCCGCCGTGAGGGTGGTCGCATGCAAGACAGGGACACAATGCCACAGATCCGCTGTCACCGCAATGCCACAGCCGTCAGTTTACTGGCTCCAGAAGGCTGATAAAGGTATCGCCGTACCGGCGCGCCTCGAGCAGATCGAATCCCTCGGGCGCGACCTGTGCCGTGCTTTCCTCCCAGACGATCAGCGCATCGGCGGCGATCCAGCCGCCGGCCTGCGCCGCGGCCAGCGCCTTGGCGCCCAGCGCCTTGCCATATGGCGGATCGAGAAAGACCAGATCGAACCCCGCCCCCTCGTTTGCCGGAAGCCGGGTGGCATCGCGGGCGATCAGCCGCGCCCGCCCGGCCTCGCGCAGCAGCGCGATATTGGCGCGGATCAGCTTTTGCGCCTTGCGGCCGTCATCGACAAACACCACCTCGGCGGCGCCGCGCGACAGCGCTTCGAACCCCAATGCGCCGGTGCCGGCGAAGAGATCGAGCACCCGCGTGCCATCGAAGGGCGCACCGAAGCGGCCGCCACCCAGCATCCCGAACAGGCTCTCGCGCACGCGGTCGGTGGTGGGCCGCAGATGCGCGCCCGCATCGCCCTTGCCAACCGGGGTCAGCGCCCGGCCGCGATGTTCTCCGGCAATGATCCTCACCGTTTCAACAACGTCTTCATATCGCCGTCGGGGGTGTGCACCTCGTCGCGGGTGATGGTCTTGCCGGCCTCGATCAGCCGCTTGGCCACCATGTAGCCGCGGGCGTCGTTCATCGCGTCGACCGCCACCAACTGCGCGCCGTGGAAATACCAGAACGAGGTGCGCCCCTCGTCACCATGGCGGGTCTCGACATGGTCATAGCCAGTATTGAGCCCGGCAATCTGCAACTTACAATCGTATTGATCCGACCAGAACCACGGCTTGGCGACATAGTCCACATCGCCGCCCATCATGTTCTGCGCCACAACCTCGGCCTGATCGATGGCGTTGGGCACGCTTTCCAGACGGATGCGTGTGCCCCGATAGGGAAACGAGGTGCAATCCCCGGCCGCATAGACATCCGGCGCCGAGGTCCTGCCACGAGCGTCGGTCTTGATGCCGTTGTCGATCTCCAGCCCGGCCGCCTCGGCCAGCTCGGTCGCCGGCACGATGCCGACCCCGACAACCGCCATGTCGACCGCGATCTCGCTGCCATCAGTGAACCTGGCGCCGCTGACATCGCCGTCGCCCAGCAGCCGTTCGAGCCCGACACCTTCGCGGATATCAACCCCGTGGCTTTTGTGCAGCGCCCGAAAATGGTCCGAGGTCTCCCTCGCCGCCACCCGTTGCAGGATGCGCTGGCCCATCTCGACCAGGGTTACCTGCATGCCCTTCTTGGCCGCCACCGCCGCCGCCTCGAGCCCGATGTAGCCGCCGCCGACGATCAGCGCCCGCGCCCCCTCGCGCACCTGCGGCGCCATCGCGTCGACATCGGCTAGGGTGCGCACGGTAAAGACATTGCCCAGGTCGCCGCCGATCGCCGCCGGCAACCTGCGCGGGTGCGACCCGGTGCAGAGCGCCAGCTTGTCGTAGGCCGTCACCTCCGCGCCCAGCGACACCGTCTTGGCGCCGACGTCGAGCTCCGTCACCTCGGTGTTCAGCCGCAGCGTGATGTCCAGATCGTCATAGAAGTGCGCCGGCCGCAGATAGAGCCGCTCCTGCGCCATTTCGCCCAGCAGATAGGCCTTGGACAGCGGCGGCCGTTCATAAGGCGGCACCGGCTCCGCGCCGATCAAGGTGATCCGGCCGTCAAAGCCGCTGTTGCGCAGCTTGGCAACAAGCGATGCCCCGGCTTGCCCGCCGCCGACCACGATGAAATGCGCCATGGGCTGTCCTTTCGCTGAAATCCGAATATCTTGCTGGCCCTCGCCGCGGCAAAGCCTATATCGGGCGTCACGGCGAACGCAATTCGAATAGGACCACAGACATGACGATTTCATCCGGCGACACCCTGCCCACGGCCACCCTGCTGCGGATCGGCGCCGACGGGCCCGAGACGGTGGATCTCGGGGCACGGCTCAAGGGCCGCAAAACGGTGATCTTCGGGCTGCCGGGCGCCTTTACCCGCACCTGTTCCTCGGCCCATGTGCCGAGTTTCATTCGCACCCGGGCGGCGTTCGAGGCCAAGGGCGTGCAGGACATCATCTGCGTCTCGGTCAACGATCCCTTCGTCATGCACGCCTGGGGCGAAAGCAGCGGTGCCAATGCCGCCGGGCTGAGCTTTCTGGCCGATTCCGGGGCCGAGTTCACCAAGGCGATCGGCATGAACTTCACCGCGCCCGCCGTGGGGTTCTTTGACCGCTCGGTGCGCTACGCGCTTTATGCCGAGGACGGCGTCGTCCAGGTGCTGCACCGCGAGGAAAGCCCCGGCGTCTGCGAAGCCTCGGCCGGCGAAGCGCTGCTGGCGGCGATCTGATCTCCCCGTCCCGGACCCCGATCCGGGACCTCGCCCCGCAGGTCGGGACCACGGCCCCGACCATGAGGACCCGGATCAGGTCCGGGGCGCGGGGCTCAATCGGCGAGCTGGTCCATCTTGCGGGCCAGCTTGACGTCGAGCGAGGACAGCCCGTCGACGTCATGGGTGGTCAGCACCACCTCGACGGTCTTGTAGACATTCGACCATTCCGGGTGATGGTTCCATTTCTCGGCATAGATCGCGACCCGCGTCATCCAGCCGAAGGCGTCGATGAAATCGTCGAACACATAGGTCTTGCAGATCGCGTCGCGATCGTCGTCGATTGTCCAGCCCTTGGCGACCAGCGGTGCAAGCATGGTCTTGCGGCCCGTGTCAGACAGTTTCTCGCTCATTGCTGTTCCTCCTGTTGGTCGCGCCGGAACGGGCCATAACTTGTCAGGATCTCGATATCCTCGTCAATCGCCGTGCGCTCCGCTTCGAGATAGCGCGAAATCGCCTCGGCAAAGCCCTTGTCGGCCACCCAATGCAGCGAATGGCAGGGCACCGGCAGATATCCGCGCGCCAGCTTGTGTTCGCCCTGCGCCCCGGCCTCGACCCGCGCCAGCCCCCGGCTGATGGCAAAGTCGATGGCCTGATAATAACACGCTTCGAAATGCAGGCAGGGGTGATCTTCGATACAGCCCCAATAGCGGCCATACAGCACTTCGCGCCCGATGAAATTCAGCGCCCCCGCCACCGGCCTGCCGTCGCGCTCCGCCAGCACCAGCGCGATATCGTCGCGCAGCGCCTCCTGGGCGATGTCGAAAAACGCCCGCGTCAGATAGGGCGTGCCCCATTTTCGGCTCCCGGTGTCCTGGTAGAACACCCAGAAGGCATCCCAGTGCTCGGCTTCGATCTGATCGCCGGTCAGGGTGCGGATCGTGCCGCCGAAACTTCGGGCGCGCTGGCGTTCCTTGCGGATGGTCTTGCGCTTGCGCGACGAGAGCGCGGCGAGGAAGGCGTCGAAATCTTCGTAATCGTGGTTTTCCCAGTGGAACTGCTGGGTCTGACGGCGCAGCAGACCCATGCTTTCGCCCGCCCGGGCCTCTTCTTCGGTACAGAAGGTCACATGCAGCGACGACAGGCCATTGTTGGCCGCCAGCCGGATCGCGCCCTGTATCAGCGCCGAGGCGCCGATTTCGGCAAAGCCCGGCCGGGTGAGAAAGCGCCGACCGGTGGCCGGGGTGAAGGGCACCGCAACCTGAAGCTTGGGGTAATAGTCGCCGCCGGCGTTCTCATAGGCATGCGCCCAATTGTGGTCGAAGATATATTCGCCCTGGCTGTGGCTCTTGGCATAAAGCGGCGCGCAGGCGATCACCTCGCCGCCCAGCCGCGCGGTCAGGTAGGTCGGCTGCCAGCCGGAGCCGCGCCCGACCGAGCCGCTGGCCTCAAGCGCCTCGAGGAAGCGGTAGGTGGTGAAAGGGTCAAAAGGCCGCCCGCCGTCGTCTGTTTCGGGGCAGGCACAGGCATCCCAGACGGCGGCGCCGATCTCGGATATCCGGTCATGGGTCTGGATTTCAATCTGGGTTTCGCGCATCACACCTGCCTTCGTCCTTCAGAGACTTGGCGTCTCGGGACGCGCATTCAAGCCAAATACTGCTCGAAGGTGATATTGCAGGCCACCCGGCGCGCCGCTGCCTCCTGCGCGGGCGTGCGCACGGTCCAGCACAGCACCGGCACCCCGCGGGCCTTGAGCGCGGTGACCGGGGCGGCCGTCAGATCCGAAAGATCATGACTGATGAAACTGGCGCCAACCCGGTCAAAATCGGCGATGTCGCGCAGATGCGCGCGGGTCGCCTCCGGCAGCTTCGCGCTGTCGCCATCGTCAAAGGCGCAGGTGGTCAGCCCGCGCGGCAGATCGGGCGCGAGGCGCGCCATCTCGGCCATGGAATGCGGGTTGAACGACATCACCGCCACCGGCCCGGCATAGCCGTCGAGCGCCTGCGCGGTGGCCTGTTCCAGCGGGCCCACATCCGGCCCCATCGCGCCGTCCTGATCCTTGATCTCGACCAGCAGCGGCACCTGTCCCGCAGTGATCGCGAGCACCTCGGCCAGGGTCGGAATGCCTTCGTCGCCGCCGGTCAGCGCAATCGCGCCCAGGGCCTCGGCCGTCCGGTCCCGGATCGCGCCCCGCGCGCTGGTCAGCCGGTCGAGGGCATAATCGTGAAACACCATCGCCTGACCGTCGGCCGAAAGTTGCAGGTCGATCTCGATGCCATAGCCCCGCGCGATGGCCGCGCGGATCGCGGCGCGCGAGTTCTCGGGCCGCCCGTCGCTGCGGTCATGCAGGGCGCGGTGGGCGATCGGGCGGGTCTGAAAGGCGGCGGGCAGGGTCATGCGATCTCGAAGATGCCTTCGATCTCGACCGCCACGCCGAGCGGCAGCGACGCCGCCGAGACCGCCGAGCGGGCATGCCGTCCGGCCTCGCCCAGAACCTCGACCATCAGGTCCGAGGCGCCATTGATCACCTTGGGCTGGTCGGTGAAATTCGGGGTGGAATTGACAAAGCCGGTAAGCTTGACCACCCGTTTCAACCGCCCCAGATCGCCTTCGCAGGCGGCGCGCACCTGGGCCAGCAGACTCAGCGCGCAGGCCTGCGCCGCCGCCGCCCCGGCCTCGACCGCCATGTCCTCTCCCAGCTTGCCGAGGATCAGCCCCTCGGCACCGGAAGAGATCTGGCCAGAGACGTAAAGCGTGTCGCCGGAGCGCACGAAAGGCACGTAGTTCGCGGCCGGCGCGGGGGCGTCGGGCAGGGCAAGGCCCAGCTCTGCAATGCGGGCTTCTATCGGGTTGTCCATCGGGCACCTCCTGAGATTTGCCGCGACGCTAGTGCGCGGCGGACCTCAGGGCAAGGCCCTTCGATGGCTCAACTTTCGCGCATCGCCCGGGCCAGGTAATCGGCCAGCGGCTTGAGCAGATAGACCATCGGCGAGCGCGCCTCGGTGCGCAGAAACGCCTCGACCGGCATGCCGGGGATCAGCGCCGTGCCCGCCGGCAGTTTGGCCACTTCGCCCGGCCGCAGCACGATCTCGGCGCGGTAGTAAGGCTGGCGGCTGACCTCGTCTACAAAGGCGTCGCCGGAGATCTTGACCACCTCGCCGAAGATCTCGGGCGTTTCGCGCTGGCTCAGCGAGGTCAGGCGCAAAAGCACCTCCTGACCGACGCGCACCTCGTCGATATTGATCGGCGCGACGCGGGCGGCAATCACCGCCGGGCGGTCACGCGGCACCAGGTACATCAGCGGCTCGGCCGGGCGGATCACCGCGCCCTTGCCGAACACCGCCAGATCATAGACCGCGCCAGCCACCGGTGCGCGGATCTCCATCCGGCCCAGCCGGTCGCGCAGCGCGGTCACCTCCTCGGCCAGCTCCCATTCGCGCACGCGCAGGTCGCGCAGCTGGGTGATCGCCTCTTCGCGCAGCCGCGACCCGATCGACAGGATGGTGATGTCGATTTCGGCAATCCGGGTCAGCGCCTGTGCCTTTTGTGCCGTCAACTCGCCCGCCAGCCCCTGAAGCTCGGCCCGCTGCCGCTGCACCGCCAGCACCCGCGAGGCCTGGGCCAGCTTCTTGTCGAGCAGGGTCTGCTGGTTCTCCAGCTCCTCTTCGATCAACGCCCGGCGCTCATCGAGCGCTTCCTGTTGCGCCTCGATGCCCTCGATCTGCACGGCGATCTGCCGCGACTGGGCGCGCAGCCGGTCGATCTCGCCCGCGGTGGATTCGGCGCGCGCCTGGAACAGCCGGGTCTGGCCGGCGATCATCTCGGCCACCGAGGGCATCTCGGCGGCGGCGTCACGCAGGCGCGGGTCGTACTCCGGGCGCGCGGCGCCATCGCGCTCGGCCTCGAGCCGTCCGCGCCGGGCCATGATCTCGTGCATCTGGTCTTCGGCGATGGTCAGCTTGCCGCGCACCAGCGCCGGGTCGAGCCGGAGCAGCACCTGGTCACCGGCAACGATATCGCCCTCACCCACCAGCAGTTCCGAGACCGTGCCGCCATCGGGGTGCTGGATCGCCTGCCGGTTCTGGTGCACCTCGACCTGCCCCGAGGCGATCACCGCGCCGCTGATCCGGCTGAGCGCTGCCCAGCCGCCAAAGCCGCCGACCAGCGCCACCAGCGCCAGCGCGCCGAGAAACAGCGGCGTACGGACAGAGAATTCCCGGTTCATTGCACCCCTCCCGGCCCGGCCTGGCGGATCTGTGCCGCATTCTGCACGGTTTTCTTGAGCACCTCGTCGCGCGGGCCAAAGGCCACCCGCGCGCCGTGATCGAGCACCAGCAACAGATCGCATTCCTGGATCGCCGCCGGCCGATGCGCCATGATCAGCACCGCACCGCCGCGCGCCTTGACGGCGCGAATGGCGGCATTGACGGCGGCGCTGCCCTGGTTGTCGAGGTTGGAATTGGGCTCGTCGAGCACCAGGATCTCCGGGTTGCGATACAGCGCGCGGGCGAGCCCGATACGCTGCATCTGCCCGCCCGAGAGCCGCCCGCCATGCGCGTCGATCACCGTGTCATAGCCGTTCGGCAGCTTCAGGATCAGCTCGTGCGCCGCCGCCATCTGTGCCGCCTGCACCACCTTGTCGGCATCCGGCTCCGCTTCGAGCCGGGCGATGTTCTCGGCGATGGTGCCATCGAACAGCTCGACCTTCTGTGGCAGATAACCGATGTATTGGCCAAGCTTTTCCGGCGGATATTGATCGAGCGTCGCACCGTCGAGGCGGATCCGCCCCGAGGCCGGCGTCCAGAGCCCGGTAAGCGCGCGCGCCAGGGTCGATTTGCCGGCCCCCGAAGGGCCGATCACGCCCAGCGCCTGCCCCGGCTTGAGATCGAAGGAGATCATCCGCAGCGCGGCCTGCCGCTCGGTCGGCGGAATGATGGTGAGCTGTTGCACCTCGAGCCGCGCTCTGGGCCGGGGCAGCTCCATCCGCGGCTTTTCCGGCGGCGTGCTGCCCAGGAGCTGCGCCAGCGCCTGCCAGCCATGGCGCGCGCGCTGCGCCACACCCCATTGGCCGATCAGCACCTCGATCGGCGCCAGCGCCCGACCCAGCAGGATCGAGCCGGCGATCATCGCGCCGGCCGACAGCTCGCCACGCAGCACCAGCCAGGCGCCGAGCCCCAGCATCGCCGATTGCAGCAGCAGCCGCAGCGCCCGGGTCAGCGCGGTAAAGCCGCCACTGACGTCAGAGCTTCGGATCTGGCCGTCGAGCGCCAGCTTGCGGGCGCCTTTCCAGCGCGCCAGCGCGGCCTTGTGCATGCCCATGGCATGGACCATCTCGGCCTCGTCGCGCATCCGGCTGGCCACCGCCTCGGATTCATGCGCGGCGCGGCCATGGGCCTGCACCGGCGCTTTCTGCATCTGTTGCGAGACCAGCGCGATCGCCACCAGCACCGCCCCGCCGCCCAGCGCCATCAGCCCGAGCAACGGATGGAAGATGGCGATCCCGGCGAGGAAAAAGGGCGTCCAGGGCAGATCGAACAGCGCCATCAGCACCGGCGAGGTCAGAAAGCGCTGCACCGATTCCAGATCGCGCAGCCCGGTGGCCGCGGCCGCGTCGGGTCGCGCCGCCGCGCGCCGCAGGCTGGCGTTGAACACCCGGTCATCCAGCCGCGCCTGAAACCGCGCGCCGACCCGTGCCATGATCCGGCCGCGGACGAAATCCAGCAGCCCCATCGTCGCATAGAGAAAGATCACCAGCGCCGAAAGCGCCACCAGCGTCGCCTCGGACCGGCTCGACAGCACGCGGTCATAGACCTGAAGCATGTAAAGCGGCCCGGTCAGCATCAGCAGGTTGGCGAAAAAGCTGAACAGCCCCACCGCCCAATAGAGCCCGCGGCTCTCCCGGCGCACCTTGCGCAATTCGCTCAGACCGGCTTCGCGTGGTTGCATACGCGGTTTCTCGCTCTTGTTACCGTGACCCGGACTTGATGGCCGCCGGACGGCTTGCTCACCATGCCCCGATAGGTCAGATTAAACCAGTGTCGCCAAATGGCCACAACGCCGCAAAGCCCCGGATTACGCCGTGGGCATCGGTCCTGAATAGACTACATAGCGATTATTGCGAAGCGATTGAGATTGCCAGTGCCGTCAGATTTTACATCCAGGATCCGCAGGGCCCTAGCCGGGCTCGCGCTTGGCCTTTTGGCCGCCTGCACCCTGCCCGAGCCCGGGCAGGTGACCCGCGACGGCATCTTCGATCCCTACGAGGCCCGCAACCGCCAGATACACGAACGCAGCAAGGACTTTGATCGCCAGGTCACCCGCCCGGTAGCGATCGCCTATGCCCGGAACGTGCCGGAACCGGCCCAGGACATGGTGACCAATTTCGCCAACAACCTTGCGGTGCCGGGCGCGGTGGTCAACCAGGTGCTGCAATTCGACCTTGGCGGCGCGCTGCACAACAGCGTGCGCTTCGGGCTGAACACCACGCTGGGCTTTGGCGGGGTCTTCGACGTGGCGGCCGATTTCGGCCTTCAGGAGGACGAGGCCGATTTTGGTCAGACCCTGGCGGTGTGGGGCGTGCCCGAAGGCGCCTTTCTCGAACTGCCCATCCTCGGCCCCGCGACCGAACGCGACGCAGTGGGCCAGGTGGTGGATTTGGCGCTTGATCCCCTGAATGTGATCCCCTGGCCGGAAAAGCTCTATCTCAGGCTGCCGGCAGCGGTCGCCGAAGTCGGTCAAAGGGGCCGTTACGCGGCCTCGGTGGATTCGATTTTCTACGAAAGCGCAGACAGTTACGCCCAATCCCGCCTGATCTACCTCCAGAACCGCCGGTTCGAAGTCGGAACGGGCCAAGGCTCAGGTCTTGACGCGGCTTCGGGCGAAATTGACCCTTATGCAGAGTTGTCAGACCAGATTGTCGACCCATATGAAGAGCTTTACGGAGAACAGTGACATGTTGCGCAGACACTTCCTCACCGGCACCGTGGCAGCTGTGGCGGCGACGTCCTTTTCGGCCCTGCCCGCCCTGGCCCTGACCCCGGCCCGCGCCAGAACCCTGGTCGACGCGCTGGTGGCCGATATTAACCGGGTGATCGCCTCCGGCCAGTCACAGAGCGCGATGAACGCCGAGTTCGAGCGGATCTTCCGGCGCTATGCCGATGTGCCGACGATTGCCGCCTATGCGCTGGGGGTGGACGGCCGCCGCGCCAGTGCCGCGCAGAAACGCGCCTTTCAGGAGGCCTTCACCGGCTATATCTCACGCAAATACGGCGCCCGCTTCCGCGAATTCATCGGCGGCCGGATCGAGGTGAACGGCGTGCGCCAGGTCAAGAGCTTCTACGAGGTGAACTGCATCGCGCATCTGCGCGGCGAGGCACCTTTCGCGCTTGATTTCATGGTGTCGGACAATGCCGGCCGCGACCTGTTCTTCAACATGAAGATCGAAGGCGTGAACCTGCTGCTGACCGAACGCACCGAAATCGGCGCGATGATCGACCGCCGGGGCGGCGATATCGACGCGATGATCCAGGACCTGCGCAGCGCAAGCTGACGGAGGGGCTTGCCCGACGCCGGCGGCCGCGCCGCTGATCCTAGGCAAATAGCCGGTAGTAAATGCCGTCCGGCAGGAACTGCCCAAGCCGAAACAGCCAGGCGAAAGGCACGGGGAAGCTCTTCTTGAACCGGTCGGAATTCATGTGCTCGAAGATCGACAGGGCGGCCGTCTCGGGCTCCATCAGAGCGGGCATCCTGAAGTCGTTCTTGTCGGTCAGGCGGGTGCGGATGAACCCGGGATTGACCAGCTGCACCCTGACGCCCGAGCCGCGCAGATCGGCGTGCAGCGCCTCGGCCATGGCCATGACGCCGGCCTTCGAGGCGCCATAGCCGGTCGCGCCGGGCAGCCCGCGAAAGCCCGCGAGCGAGCCGGTCATGACGATATGGCCGCTGTCGCGCGCCACCATGCCCGGCACCACCTGCCCCAGCACCCGCGCGGCGCCGGTGAAGTTCACGTCGCACATCGCGGCGACCTCTTCGGCGTTCCAGGCCTGCGCCGGCTGCGGCCAGTAGACCCCGGCGAGATAGACCAGCCCGTCGATCTCCCCCGCCTCGGCGGCGGCGCGCGCCACCCCGTCGGCATCGGTCACGTCGCAGGCCACCACCTGCGCCCGCCCGGGCAGCTCCGCCGCAAGTTCACGCAGCCGGTCTTCCGACCGCGCCGAGAGGATCAGATGCGCCCCCGCCCGGCTGAGCTTATGCGCCAGCGACCGGCCCAGCCCCTCGCTCGCGCCCACGATCCAATAGCGTTTGCCCACGAATTCCGTCATCTTGCCTCCAGCAGGCGCGCCCCCGCCTCGCGGCCCGGCGCGCCAAATTTGTGTAATCGGCTCCGGTTGATGATCGGGCCATCCGGCCCGGGATACAACCGCCAGGCTCTGGCACAGATAGGCCGGTCGCAGCCCGGCGCCAGCCTCAGCGCGAAACCTCCTGGCGCGGCGCCTCCGGCCGCCTGCGGTACCGCGCGCCTTTCCACCACAGCTTGAGCGCCTGCCAGTGGATCAGCGCCAGCACCCGCCGCGCTCCGAACGGCCGGCGCAGGCAGAAGCCCAGGATCGCCCGATCGGTCAGCGGCGCGCGCGGGCCGGTCAGGGTGGCGGTCACCCCGCCTTGGCCGGTGTCGAGATCGATCCAGATGCCGATGCGGTCGGCCCGGATGTCGAAGCGGAAGGTATACTGCCCGGCCACCGGCTGAAACGGCGAGACATGCAGGATCTTGCGCGCGGCGATCCGGTCTTCTGCCGTGAGCGGTGAGTAATCCGGCTTGTGACAGAGATAGCAATGGCGGTCGCCGAAGGTATTGGTCACCTCGGCGATCACGGCGCAGAGCCGCGCCGCCTCGTCATGGATCAGCCAGAAGCTCACCGGGTTGAACACATGGCCCAACACCCGTGGCTGCGCCAGAAGCTGCACCCGCCCGCCCAGCGGCACCTGATATCGGGCCAGAACCTCGCGCAGCCAGGCCGGGCCGCGCCCCTGTTTCGGCGCGCCGCCGTGGTCGCTGTCGTGCACCGAGGTCAGCCCGGCCCGGTTGCGTCCAAAGAGCCGGGGGCCCGCCACATCCGCCTCGGCATCGAGCAGCACATAGTCGACCGCATAGCGAAAGCTGTTCTCGACCTCGCCCTTGCGTCCGTGCCAGGTGTGGCCGGCGATATGCTCGACCTGGGTCATTCCGCGGCCACCATGACATCGGGGCGCGCCAGGATGCGGTCGGCGACATCCGCCGCGCTTGCCAGACCGTCTTCGTGAAAGCCATTGCGCATCCAGGCGCCGCAGAACCAGGTGCGCCGCGCGCCATTGAACCCCGCCACCTCGCCCTGCGCCCGCAGCGCGGCCAGGTCATATACCGGATGGCGCAGAGTGACCTGATCGTAGATCAGTTCGTCGCGGATCGGCTTGCGGGCGTTCAGGGTGACAAACATCGGGTCGTTCGCCGGGATCGGCTGCAACTTGTTCATCCAGTAGGTCAGGTCGATCTTGCCATCGCGCGCACTGCGGCCTTCGGTGTAGTTCCAGGACGACCAGCAGCCGCGCCGCCGTGGCATAGCGCGGGGATCGGCATGCAGGGTGATCTCGTTGGGCTGATAGCCGATCGCGCCCAGCGCCCGGGCCTCTTCGGTCGCGGGATCGGCCAGCAGCGCCAGGCTGTCGTCGGAATGGGTGGCCAGCACCAGTTCGTCGAACACCTCCCAGCCGCCGCCCGCGACGCGCAGCTCGACATGATCGGGAAAGCGACGCACGGCGCGGACCGGCGCGCCGATCCGCAGATCGACCAGACGGCGGCGCAGGCTGGCCTCGAGCCGGCGCACATATTCCACCGATCCGCCCTGCACCGTATACCATTGATGCTGCCCGGAATGGTGCAACAGCGCGTGGTTCTCGAAAAACTGGATCAGCGCCTGCGCCGGAAACCGCATGATCTGCTCCGGCGGCGTCGACCAAATCGCACCGGAGAGCGGCAGCAGGTAGTAATCGCGGAACCAGTCGCCAAGCTGCATCTGCTCCAGGAAATCTCCCAGCGGCTGGTGCCGGTCGCTGGCGGCATCGAGCGCCCGGGCGTTGAACCGCAGGATGTCGCGGATCATGCCGAGGAACTTCGGGTTGAACATGTTGCGGCGCTGGCTGAACACCGCCTTGAGGTTTTCGAGCCCGTATTCCATCTCGCCGCCGCGCAGCGAGGCGGCAAAGCTCATGTTGCTCGGCGCCACCGGCACGCCGAGCTGTTGGAACAACGCGGACAGACGCGGATAATTGGCGTGGTTGAAGACGATGAACCCGGTGTCCACCGGCTGCTGCCCGCCCTGCCCCGCCATCACCGTGCGCGCATGGCCCCCCAGCCGCGGCCCGGCCTCAAACAGCGTGACCTCGGCCGCGTCGGCCAGGAAATGCGCAGCCCCCATGCCGGAAATGCCACCACCGATGACGGCAATCCTGCGGCGAAAGGGGGAAGAGGGGTCAAGCGGCATGAGGTCGTCCTGTTGTTTGGCTCGGTATCATCAGGTCTACGGCGCCAGCCGCGAAACGGATGAAAAAAACTGGCAGAACCAATGATCCATTCCCCGCGCCCCGCCGTATCCTGCACATGCTGATCGCGACAAAACCCCGTCAGGCGGGTGACATTCCGCCGGTTTCGCCGTCTTATGTTCCCGGGGCCATCGGCTCCGTGACGTCAGGGGAACAGAAACGACAGATGAAATCCGCGCCAGCACGGGCCGATTGGGTGGCCCATGTCATTCGCATCCGCGACGCGCGGGACGAGACCGCCTTTGCCGAGCTGTTTGCGCATTTCGCGCCACGGGTGAAAGCCTTTCTGATGCGCTCGGGCGGGGATCCGGCGATTGCCGAGGAATGCGCGCAGGAGGTGATGGTCACGCTCTGGCGCAAGGCGCATCTGTTCGATCCGGCGCGCGCCAGCGTCGCCACCTGGATCTTTACCATCGCCCGCAACAAACGGATCGATGTGCTGCGCCGACAGCGCCGCCCCGAGCCCGAAGACCTGAGCTGGGGCCCCGAGGAAGCGCCCGATCAGGCCGATATCGTGACGCTGCAACAGGAAAGCGCGCAGCTGAGCGCGGCCATCGCCCGCCTGCCCGAGACGCAGCGCGAGCTGATCCAGCGCGCCTATTTCGGCGAGATGAGCCACGGCGAGATTGCCGCGGCCACCGGCCTGCCGCTGGGCACGATCAAATCCCGCATTCGACTGGCGCTCGACCGCTTGCGCCATGCCATGAAATGAGCACCGCCATGACCGATGAGATCACCCACCACCTGACCGACGCCCTGCTGATGGCCTATTCGGCGGGCACCCTGCCCGAGGCCTTCAACCTCGCCGTCGCCACCCATGTCTCGATGTGCGACGCCTGCCGTGCCGCTGTCGAGAGCTATGACGCAGTGGGCGGCGCGCTTCTGGCCGAGACCGAGAGCCAAGAGATGGCCGCCGATGCCCTTTCATCGGCGCTGGCGATGATCCGCGACACACCGGCGGAAGCCCCGGCGCCGCGCCCGGCCGATGTTCCGGCGCCGCTGGCCGGCTACATCGGCGGCAGCCTGGCGGATGTAACCTGGCGTCCGGTGGGCATGGGGGTCAAACAGGCCGTGCTCAAGACCTCGCCAGAGGCCACCGCGCGGCTGCTGTACATTCCCGCCGGGGCGGCGATGCCCGACCATGGTCACAAGGGGCTCGAACTGACGCTGGTGCTGCGCGGCGCGTTCTTCGACGAGGACGCGCGCTTTGGCCCCGGCGATGTCGAGGTTGCCACCGAGGCCGACGAACACACGCCGATCGCCGATATCGGCGAGGATTGCATCTGCCTCGCCGTCACCGACGCGCCGTTGAAATTCCGCGGCTGGCTGCCCCGCCTGGCGCAACCCTTCCTCGGTATCTGAGGCCGGAGGCTTCGGGCCTGGCGCCCCCGTCCCGGACCCGATCCGGGACCTCGCCTGCCCACCAGGAGGCCCCGGACCAGGTCCGGGGCGCGACTGCCCTATGTCCGCGGCAGGGGCACCACGTTTTCACCGCTCTCAGGCGCCAGTTCCTCGAAATCGAAATTGTCGAGCCGGCGCGCCCGGCGGCCGGCCTTGTCGGCGCTGATCTTGATCTCGGAGATATCCTTGGCGGCCTGGCCGAAATGCCGGTCGAGATTCTCGACCCGTGTGCCCAGCCGCTCGACATCGGCAAAGAGCAGGCTTAGTTCCTTGCGGATCGCGCCGGCCTGTTCGCGCATCCGCGCGTCCTTGAGGATCGCGCGCATGGTGTTCAGCGTCGCCATGCAGGTGGTGGGCGAGACGATCCAGACCCGGGCGGCGAACCCCTCGCGCACCACTTCCGGGAAATTGCCGTGCAGCTCGGCATAGATCGCCTCGGAGGGCAGGAACATCAGCGCGCCCTCGGCGGTCTCGCCGTCGAGAATGTAGCGCTCGGCGATGTCGCGGATGTGCTTGCGCAGCGATTGCCGCAGCAACTGCGCCGCGCGTTGCGCCCGCTCGGGGCTGTCGGCACGGCGCAGCGCCTCATAGGCCTCGAGCGGGAATTTCGAATCGATGGCGATCGGCCCCGGCGGGTTGGGCAGGTGGATCAGGCAATCGACGCGACGGCCATTGGAGAGCGTCGCCTGCAAGGTGTAGCTGTCAGAAGGCAACGCCTTGGTGACGATATCGTTGAGCTGGATCTCACCGAACGCGCCCCGGGTCTGCTTGTTCGACAGGATGTCCTGCAACGACAGCACGTCGCCCGAGAGCTTGGTGATATTGTCCTGCGCCTTGTCGATGGCCGAAAGCCGCTCCTGCAATTCGCCGAGGCTCCTGGCGGTGCGGCGGGCCGAGCCGTGCAGGTTCTCCTGCATCTGCTGCTGCACCTGGCCCAGGCGCTGCTCCATCAGTTGCAGCATCTTGATCTGGCTCTGCGCCTGCGCCTCGCTGACGTGATGCAGCCCGCCCGACAGCCGCTCCTGGCCTTCGCTCAGGCTCTGCACCCGATGGCCCAGCATCCCCATCTGCTGCGCCAGTGGTTCGGTCAGCCGGGCCGAACGGGCGGCCGCGCGGGCGGTCGAGACCAGCAGCCAGAGCACGACGACAAGCACCAGGCCAGCGACCAGCAGCGCCAGAACCTGCGGGTCATCCAGCGTCAGGGGGGTGTCGCCGATCCGGATCATGTGCGGCCGAACAGCCGCTCGATGTCGGAGAGCTTGAGCTCCACATAGGTCGGGCGGCCGTGGTTGCACTGGCCGGAATGCGGCGTCGCCTCCATCTCGCGCAGGAGCGCGTTCATCTCTTCGGCCTGCATCCGGCGGCCGGAGCGGATCGAGCCGTGACAGGCGACGCGGCTGAGGATGGCATCGATCCGTTCGCGCAGCTGGGCGGATTGCCCGAGATCATGCAGCTCGTCGAGAATGTCGCGCAAGAGCGCCTCGGCGTTGACTTCGCCGAGGATCGCCGGGGTCTCGCGCACCACCACGGCACCGCCGCCGAAAGGCTCGACGGTGAGACCGAGATCCGCCAGCGCCGGAGCATGTTCCAGCAGCAGGGCGCAATCGGTGCCCGACAACTCCACCACCTCGGGGATCAGGAGCGCCTGGGCAGCGATGCCGCTTTCCGCCGCCTGCCGCTTCAACCGTTCATAGACCAGCCGCTCATGCGCAGCATGCTGATCGACCAGCACGATGCCCTGTTCTGTCTGGGCGATAATGTAATTCTCATGTACCTGGGCCCGTGCGGCGCCGAGCGGATGGCTCTGCGGCGCCGGCGCATCCGTGGTGTCGACCACGGGCTCCGGCGCCGGCTCGACCCGGGCGCTGTAGCTCTGTGCCATCTCGGCAAAGCCGGGCGCCTGCGCCTGATACGCCGCCTGCCGCGCCGCCGGGCCGGGACGGTCGAGCGGCGGCCGGTCCATCTGGTAGACGCGGGGCTCGGTCGGCTCGACCCGCATGGCACCCAGGGTGGCACCGGCGACGGTGGTCGAGGCTCGGTGCCCGGCCCCCGCCAGCGCATGACGCAGCCCCGAGACGATCAGCCCGCGCGCCAGACCGGGGTCGCGGAAACGCACTTCGCTCTTGGCCGGGTGCACGTTGACGTCGACCAGCCGCGGATCGCAATCGACAAAGAGCGCCACCGCCGGATGCCGGTCGCGCGACAGGAAATCGGCATAGGCCCCGCGCAGCGCGCCGTAGAACAGCTTGTCGCGCACCGGGCGGCCATTGACGAACATGTGCTGCGCCACCGCCGAGCCGCGCGAATAGGTCGGCAGCGCGGCAAAGCCGGTGAGGTGATGGCCCTCGCGCTCAGCATCGAGCGGCACCGCGTTCTCACTGAATTCGCGGCCGAGGATCTGCGTCAGCCTGCCGTTCAGGGCGTCAAACAGCTCGCCCGACATCGGCTCGGCGCGAAAGCTGACCCGCGCCTGATCGCCGGTGACATCGCGCAGCGTGAAGCCGGTGAAGGGCTCGGCCATGGCCAGCCGTTTCACGACGTCGGAGATCGCCTGCATCTCGGCCCGGTCCGACCGCAGGAACTTGAGCCGCGCCGGGGTGGCAAAGAACAGGTCGCGCAGCTCGACCGTGGTGCCCCGGTTGCAGGCGGCGGGCTTGACCGGCCCATGATCGCCGCCCTCGACGTGGATCATCGCCGCCTCCTGCCCGCCGGCGCGCGAGGTGATCGTCAGACGCCCCACCGCGCCAAGCGAGGGCAGCGCTTCACCCCGGAAACCAAAGGAATGGATGTTCAGGAGGTCGGAGCCATCGATCTTGGAGGTGGCATGGCGGCTGAGCGCCAGCGGTAGCTGTTCGGGCGTCATGCCGCAACCGTTGTCGCGCACCCGGATCAGGCTCTTGCCGCCGGCGGCAATGTCGATCTCGATCCGCGTGGCACCGGCATCGAGCGCGTTTTCCACCAGTTCCTTGACCGCCGAAGCCGGGCGCTCCACCACTTCGCCGGCGGCGATGCGGTTCACCGCCGCATCATCGAGCTGGCGAATTTCAGGTGCGTCTCTGTCGCGGATATTGGGGGGCTGATCCTTCATACCCCAAAACCTAGCATGGCCGCATTTGATTCTGCGAGGGGGTTTCGCGGCTGACCTCGAGCGGCCCCAAGGGGCCGGGGCGGGCATGTCCCGCGTTCGCGCCCCGGACCTGATCCGGGGCCCCCGCGCGGCCTCCAACACGGGAGCACAAAAGGAATGACCCTGACATGAAAAAGGCCCGGGCGTTTCCACCCGGGCCTCTCAGTCCTGTCACTCCGGGCTTAGCCCTTGGAGAATTCCGGGTAGGCTTCCATGCCCAGCTCGGCCATGTCGAGACCGTTGATCTCTTCTTCCTCGCCGACGCGGATGCCCACGGTGGTTTTGAGGATGAACCAGATCACGCTCGAGACCACGAAGACGAAGATACCGACCACGATGATGGAATAGAGCTGCGTGCCCAGCGAGGCGTCGCCATTGGTGAAGACCACGGCAATGGTGCCCCAGACGCCGGCGAAGAGGTGCACCGGGATGGCGCCGACCACGTCGTCGATCTTGAGCTTGTCGAGGAACGGCACCGCAAAGACCACGATCACGCCGCCGACCGCACCGATCAGGGTCGCGGCACCGAGCGTCGGGGTCAGCGGCTCTGCGGTAATCGAGACCAGGCCCGCCAGCGCGCCGTTGAGCACCATGGTCAGGTCCGGCTTCTTGTAGAGTACCTGGGTCAGGATCAGCGCGGCGATGGCGCCACCGGCCGCGGCGGTGTTGGTGTTGGCAAAGATGCGCGACACGTCGGCGACGTCACCCACGGTGCCCATGGCCAGCTGCGAGCCGCCATTGAAACCGAACCAACCGAGCCACAAGATGAAGGTGCCGAGGGTTGCCAGAGCCAGGTTGTGGCCCGGGATCGGCACGGTCTTGCCGTCCTTGGTGTATTTGCCGATACGCGGCCCGAGGATCAGCGCGCCGGCCAGAGCGGCCCAGCCACCGACCGAGTGCACCACGGTCGAACCGGCGAAATCGAGGAAGCCCATCGCATCCAGGAAGCCGCCACCCCATTTCCACGACGCCTGCAACGGATAGATGATCGAGGTCAGGATCACGGTAAAGATCAGGAAGGGCCAGAGCTTGATGCGTTCGGCCAGCGCACCCGACACGATCGAGGCGGTGGCGGCGCAGAACATCAGCTGAAAGAAGAAGTCCGAGCCGGTCGAGGCATAGCCGTAGTCATCCGCCGCATCGGCGGTCACGCCCACGGCCTCGAGCACGCCGGGGCCCCAGACGCCCGACAGGATGCCGTCAATCGCCCATGTGCCCAGCGGGTACATCAGGTTGTAGCCGATCAGGTAGTAGAAGATCGCGGCAAAGGAAAACAGCGCGATGTTCTTGGTCAGCTGCATGGTCACGTTCTTGGCGCGCACGAGACCCGCCTCGAGCATGGCGAAACCCGCGGCCATCCAGAAGACAAGAAAGCCACCGATCAGAAACAGCAGCGAATTGAAGATGAAGACGCTGTCGGTCGCGGCGTTCACGCCGGGCACCGGGCCGTCATCCTGGGCAAGCCCGAGGCTGGGCGCGGCGATCAACGCGGCGGCAAGTCCCAGTTTGGTAAGAGTTTTCATGTGGTCTATCCCCTATGTCCGCTGCGCTTACAGCGCGTCGTCGTTCGTTTCGCCGGTGCGCACGCGCACGGCCTGTGCCACGTCGAGCACAAAAATCTTGCCGTCGCCGATCTTGCCGGTCTGGGCGGTGCTGGTGATGGTCTCGACAACCTGGTCGGCCATGGCGGCGGACACGACGATTTCGAGCTTGATCTTGGGCACGAAGTTCACGGCGTATTCCGCGCCACGGTAAATCTCGGTGTGCCCGGACTGCGAGCCGAAGCCCTTGATCTCGGTCACCATCATGCCGCGCACGCCGATGCCGGTCAGCGCCTCGCGCACTTCTTCAAGCTTGAACGGCTTGATTGTCGCAATGATGAGTTTCACGTTCTTCCCTTTCGGTAAGCGAGCCCGGGGCCCGCGGATTTCGCAGATGCAGAAAAACGGTGCTTCAGGGTGTTGGTGAAGTTTTCAGTGCAGTAAAAGACGGCGAAAACATCGGCGTTTGCACAATTTTTGCACAATCGCTGTGGCGTGATTAAAAATTAGTCAGTAAATAAACGGTGGGATCGGTCGCATGCTCTCAACATTTCGGGTCGAAACCGCTAATTTGGGTGCAAAGCGATAATCCCGAGCAGGTTAGTGACATGAGTGATTCCGGTCGTCGGAAACCGCGGTTGGTGGCGGAAAAGAGGTACCCCGGAAAATCCGGCGCCCCTTCGGGCAAGACACCGCCCAAGAGCCGCAAACGCACGGCCCGGCCCAGCCGCAAACCGGTGCGGCGAGGGCCTGTCGGCTATCTGTCGATGATGCTGCGCTGGGTCTTCGGGCTGCTCTGGAAGGCGGCGGTGCGGGTGGCCGCGGTGATCGCCCTGCTGATCGGCGGCGGCGTGGCCTATTACTATTCCACCCTGCCCCCGGTGCAGGCGCTGCTTGACGGCCGGGCCCGTGGCTCCGTCACCATGCTCGACAACACCGGCGAGGTCTTTGCCTGGCGCGGCGAACAGTTCGGCGGCGCCATCGATGCCGAGACCGTCAGCCCGCATCTGCGCAACGCCGTGGTGGCCACCGAGGACCGCCGCTTCCATAACCACCTGGGAGTCTCGCCCCGCGGCGTGGCCAGCGCCATTCGCATCAACCTCAGCGAAGGGCGCGGGCCGCTGTCGGGCCACGGCGGCTCGACCATCACCCAGCAGACCGCCAAGCTGCTGTGCCTCGGCACCCCCTACAACGAAAAGGACTGGGAGAGCGAACGCGCCTACGAGGCCGATTGCCGCGAAAGCTCGCTCTGGCGCAAGATCAAGGAAGCGACCTATGCCATCGCCATGGAGGTCAAATATTCCAAGAACGAGATCCTGACGGTCTATCTCAATCGCGCCTTCCTCGGCGAAGGCTCGCGCGGATTCGAGGCCGCCAGCCAGCGCTACTTCGGCAAATCCGCCAATGAGGTGGAACCGGCCGAGGCGGCGATGCTGGCCGGGCTGCTGGTGGCGCCGTCGCGCTATGCGCCGACCAACGACCTCGAGCGGTCGCAGCGCCGCGCCGCGACGGTGATCCGGCTGATGGAGGAACAGGGCTATCTGGACAAGGCCGAGGCCGATCGCGCCCAGGCCAACCCGGCGGTGCTGTCCGAGGCGGCCGAGGCCGAAGCCGGCGGTTATTTCGCGGATTGGGTCATGGCGTCGGGCCCCGAGTTCTTTACCCGCAACACCACCGAGGACGTGATCATCCGCACCACGCTCGACCAGCGCATCCAGCGCGCGGCCGAAGAGGCGATGATCCAGATCTTCGAAAACAACGTGCGCGAAGGCTCCAAGGCCCAAGCCGCGATCGTGGTGATGTCGGCCGATGGCGCGGTGCGCGGCATGGTGGGCGGCCGCAGGACGCGGGTGTCGGGCGTCTTCAACCGCGCCACCCAGGCCCAGCGGCAGACCGGCTCGTCCTTCAAGCCCTTTGTCTATGCCACCGCCATGGAGATGGGTTATTCGCCCTTCGACAAGGTCCGCGACGAGCCGTTCTGCATGGACATTCCCGGGTCCGGCGAGTGGTGCCCGAAGAACTACACCAACGACTTCAAGGGCACGGTGACGCTGACCGAGGCGCTGAAGAACTCGCTCAACATCCCCGCCGTCAAGATTTCCGAGGCGCTGGGCCGTGACCTGGTGCAGAAGGTGGCGCGCGATTTCGGCATCGACAGCACCCTGGCCGACACGCCGGCGATGGCGCTGGGGGCCTCGGAATCGACGCTGATCGAGATGGTCGGCGCCTATGCCGGTATCCTCAACGGCGGCTCGGCGGTGACGCCTTATGGCCTGGTCGAGCTGAAGCTGCTGGGCGAGGACGTCCCGATGATGGACGCCACCGGCGGCATCGGCGAACGGGTGATCCAGAAGGAAGCCGCGCGCGCGCTGGTCTACATGATGGAAAAGGTGGTCTCGGAAGGCTCCGGCCGCCGCGCCGCCCTGCCGGACCGTCCGGCTGCGGGCAAGACCGGCACCACGCAAGCCGCGCGCGACGCCTGGTTCATCGGGTTCACCGCCGATTACGTCGCCGGCGTCTGGATGGGGTATGACGACAACACGCCGTTGACCGGCGTGACCGGCGGCGGGCTGCCGGCCGCGATCTGGCACGAGACCATGCGGCGGGTGCACGAAGGCCTGCCGGTGCGCGAGCTGCCGATGGATGTGCCGGCCGCCCCGGCGCCCGAGCCGCAACCCGAACAACAGCAGCCGCGCCGCCGGGCGCCGGCCGAGAACCTCGCCGAGACGGTGCTGCAACAGGTGCTGCGCGACCTGTTCGGCGGCAACTGAACCCGACAAACATAGCGGGCCGGCCCCTGACGGACCGGCCCTTGCTTTCCTCTTGCTCAAAATACCCTCGGGGGAGTCCGGCTCTGCCGGACGGGGGCAGAGCCCCCTGCCCCCGCAAGGCCTCAGATGCCGGTGTCGACGATGGCCTTGGCCAGCACGGGAACGGTGTGGGCGTTGAGCCCGGCGATGTTCATCCGGCTGTCGCCCACCATGTAGATCGCGTGATCCTCGCGCAGACGTTCGACCATCTCCGGGGTGGTGCCGAGGCGCGAGAACATGCCACGGTGTTCGGCGACAAAGCCGAAGCGGTCCGAGCCTGAGGCCGCCTGCAATTCCGCCGCCAGCTGCTCGCGCAGCTTGAGCATGCCCAGCCGGATGTCCTCCAGCTCGGACGCCCAGTCGGCGCGCAGATCGGGATCGGTCAGCACCAGCGTCACCAGCCGCGTGCCGTGATCCGGCGGGAAGGAGAAGTTCTGCCGGTTGAGGAAGGCCAGCGCGCCTTCGTGCGTGTCGCGCCGCGCCGCCTCCTGGCTGATCGCCAGGGCGAGGCCCGCGCGCTCGCGGTAGATGCCGAAGTTCTTCGAGCAGGAGGCCGCGATCAGCAGCTCGGGCACCGAAGAGGCCACCAGCCGGGTGCCCGCCGCATCCGCATCCGGGCCGTCGCCAAAGCCCTGATAGGCGATGTCGATCATCGGCGTCGCGCCGGTCTTCAAGAGCAGGTCGACCACCGCCTGCCATTGCGACATGTTCAGGTTGGCCCCGGTCGGGTTGTGGCAGCAGCCGTGCAGCAGCACCAGGTCGCCGGGTTGCGCCTCGGCCAGATCGGCCATCATGCCGTCGAAATCCACCGCCCGGGTCTCGCTGTCGAAATAGCGATAGGATTGCGTCGGCAGCCCCATAAACTTGAGGATCGACAGGTGGTTCGGCCAGGTCGGATCGGAGACCCAGACCCGCACGTCCGGGTTGGCCATCCGCGCCAGCTCGAAGCACTGGCGCACCGCGCCGGTGCCGCCGGGCGTCGCCGCGCCGGCGA
Organism: Marinovum sp. PR37; assembly: GCF_028807375.1. Lineage (NCBI taxonomy): Bacteria > Pseudomonadati > Pseudomonadota > Alphaproteobacteria > Rhodobacterales > Roseobacteraceae > Marinovum > Marinovum sp. PR37. The sequence continues at coordinate 78,841 of NZ_JARAML010000011.1, forward strand.
TTTTGTCGCTGGGCACCGCGTCGCCGAGGATCAGACCGGCCAGCGCATCGCGGTACGCCGGATCGCCGATCAGCCCGACATAGCTCTTGGTCTCTTCCTGCTCCCAGAGTTTCTTTTCCGCCGCCTTGATGGCGCGAAAGATCGGCGTCTTGCCGTCGGCATCCTTGTAGACGCCGACCCCGAGGTCGATCTTTTGCGGCCGGGGATCGTCGCGATAGAGCTTCATCAACTCGAGGATCTTGTCGGCGGGTTGATCGGTCAGATGTGACAGCATGGGCGTCAGGCCTCTCCAGTGGCAACGGGCACGGTGGGGAATTGCCCCCACTCGGCCCAGGAGCCGTCATAAAGCGAATGATCGGCCTTCCCCATGCGTTCCAGTGCCAGCGACAGGATCGCCGCCGTCACGCCGGACCCGCAGGAGGTAATGACCGGTTTGGACAGATCGACCCCCGCCGCCTCGAAGATGGCGCGGGTCTCGTCGGGTGATTTCATGGTGCCATCGGCATTCAGCAGGCTGGCGTAATGCACGTTGCGCGCGCCGGGGATATGGCCCGAGCGCAGCCCCTCGCGCGGCTCCGGCGTCTCGCCGGTAAAGCGCGTCGGGCTGCGGGCGTCGACGATGGCATGGGTGCCCAGCTTGGCCGCAGCGCTGACCTGGGTGACATCGCGCACGAGGCCGTTCTGCACCCGCACCGTCATGTGGCGGTCACGGATCACCGGCGCCATGTCCTCGATCTCGCGGCCCTCGGCCTGCCATTTCGGCAGACCGCCGTCGAGCACGGCGATATTGTCCTGGCCCATCAGCCGGAACAGCCACCAGACCCGCGCCGCCGAGAACAGGCCGGTGCTGTCATAGACCACCACCTGATGGCCGTCACCGACGCCCAGGCTGCGCATCCGGCTCATGAATTTCTCGACCGGCGGCACCATGTGCGGCAGGTCCGAACGGGCGTCGCTGATCTCGTCGATGTCGAAAAAACGCGCGCCGGGGATATGCCCGGCCTCGTATTCGGCACGGGCGTCACGGCCGGCGTCCGGCATGTGCCAGCTGGCATCCAGGATGCGAAGATCCGGATCCTTGAGATGTTGCGCCAACCAGTCGGTCGAGACCAGCGTTCCGGGATCGTCCTGCGCCATGAAGCCCCCTGAAAAATGCGATTGGCCCTTCCTATCCAAGCCCAGGGAAGGAGACAAGTGGGCTGTCCGGTCAGCCCCGCATCGCCCGCCGCCACAGTGCGGGCGCGGCGAGGGCGATGACCTGTCACCGCGCCGGCGTGCCGGGCGGCGCTGGCCTAGCCGTCCTTCAGCAACCTCTGTTTCTGCCGGTTCCAGTCGCGCTTGGCATCGGTCGCCCGCTTGTCGTAGTTCTTCTTGCCCTTGGCGATGCCGATCTTGAGCTTGGCCAGACCCTTGTGGTTGAAATAGAGCACCAGCGGCACCAGGGTCATGCCCTTGCGCTGGGTCTCGTTCCACAGCCGCGACAGCTCCTTCCGGGAGACCAGAAGCTTGCGGCGGCGGCGCTCTTCATGCGGAAACATCGCACGGTCGTAAGGCGCGATATAGGAGTTCACCAGCCAGAGCTCGCCATCCTCGACGGCGGCATAGCTCTCGGCGATATTGGCCGAGGTTTCGCGCAGGGATTTGACCTCGGAACCGGTGAGGATCATGCCGCATTCGACGTCATCGGCGATGGCATAATCGTAGCGGGCCCGGCGGTTTTCCGCGAGCACCTTGTAGTTCGGATCGGTCTGTTTCTTCTTGGCCATTGGACCTGACTATATCGGGCGGCGGGGCGTGTCCATCAAGGGCTTGATGGCAGACGGGTCAAACAGGAGCTGCGCACCCCGGAGCGCAAGTCGCGCGGTTGCCGATCGGCGGGGTGGCGCGCCGATCATCGCCGGTGCACCTTTGGCGCGACGGGGCGGGTCGGGCTACAGCGCCCGGTCCAGCGCCGCCTCCAAAGCCGCATCCTCGGCAATCGCCAAACGCACCGGCACGGTCAGCACCTTCTGCCGGAACTCCGCCGGCAAGCGCACCGCATCCTTCTCGGTGCAGACCAGCTGCGCCCCCTGCGCCGCCGCCTCCGCCTCGAGCCGCGCCATCAAGGCCGCGGTCAGCGGCTGGTGATCCTCCAGCGCCTCGCCGCGCCGCAGATCGGCGCCAAGCGCCCGCAGCGTGGCAAAGAACTTTTCCGGATGGCCGATCCCGGCAAAGGCCAGAACCGGCAGCCCCTGCCAGTCCATGCCGGTCTGCAAGGGCTCCAGCCGGCCGGTCACATGCGGCACGCTGATCGCCCCGCCCCAGGTGGCGCGAAACTCGGCCTGCGCCGCCGCCCCGCCAATCGACAGCAGCAGATCGGCGCGCGCCAGCCCCGCCGCCACCGGCTCGCGCAGCGGCCCCGCCGGCAGGCACCGCCCGTTGCCGAAGCCCTTGGCCGCATCCACCACCACCAGAGACAGGTCCTTGGCCAGCCCCGGGTTCTGGAACCCGTCGTCCATCACCAGAACATCGGCGCCGTCCGCCACCGCCAGCCGGGCGCCCGCCGCCCGGTCGCGCGCCACCACCACCGGCGCAAAGGCCGCAAGCAACAGCGGCTCATCGCCGACATCCGCCGCGCCGTGGCGCTTGGGATCGACCACGACCGGCCCTTCCAGCGCGCCGCCGTGGCCGCGCGACAGAACGACCGGTCGGCGCCCCCGCGCCCTCAGCCGCATCAGCAGGTCCATCGTCGTCGGCGTCTTGCCGGTGCCGCCGGCATTGAGGTTGCCGACGCAGATCACCGGCACCTCGGCGCGCAGATCGGGCGCCCGCGCCACCCGCCGCGCCGTCGCCCGCGCGGTCAGCGCGCCGAGCGGCGCCAGCGCGCGCGCCGCCAGAGCCAGCCGGTCCGGCGGGGTAAACCAGAAGCCGGGCGCGCGCATCAGGTCACCTCGGCCAGGTCGAGCGCGTCCTGAATCAGGTCCATGATCCGGTCCGACACCTGCGCACCCTCCGACACGATCTCCCAGGCGGCCAGCGACATCGCCGCCGCCCGGTCGGGGGCCACCAGCTGCTTGAGCGCCGTGGTCAGCGTGTCGGTGTCGCGCACGATTCGCGCCGCACCGGCCTCGGCCAGGCGCGAATAGGCGTGCAGATGCCGGCCGATGTTGGGGCCGTAGAGGATCGCCGAGCCCAGCGCCGCCGGCTCGAACGGATCGCAGCCGCCATGCCCGGCCACCAGCGACGAGGCCATGAAGGAGATCGGCGACAGCCGATACCACAGGCCCATCTCGCCGTAGGTGTCGGCGAGATGCACCTCGGTTGTCTCGTCGGGAAACTCGCTGTCGGACCAGCGGGTGAAACTCATGCCGCCGCGCTCCATCCGTCTTGCCATGTCATCGCCCATCTCGGGCTTGTCCGGCACGATGATCAACAGCAGCCGATGCGCCCAGGACGAGACCGCGCGATGGGCGCGCAATACCGTGGTCAGCTCTTCCGGCTGCACCATCGCCGCCAGCCAGACCGGCCGGGTGCCGATGGCGGAGCGCATATCGGCCAGGTCGGTCTGGTTGCAGCCGATCGCGGCGCTGCCCTCTTGCAGCGGTCCGGTGATGGTCAGGTCTTCCTCGGCCATGCCGAGCTTGCGCAGCCGCCGTGCGGCATTGGCGTCCGAGGCCATGACCGCGGTGAAATATTCCAGCAGCACCGGCGCCGGGTCGGGCAGCAGCGGCACCGGACGGGTGTCGAACCCGTCCTCGCGTGCATCCACCAGGTACAGCGCCAGCCCGGCCTCGGCCACCGTCACCACATGCGAGGTCACCAGATCGCCACAGGTCCACAGGCAGAGCTCGGGCCGCCAATGCGCCAGAAACTCGCGCATGTCCTCGGGGTGCAGGCCGGGGGCCGGCACCATGATGATCTGTTTCTTCAACCGTTTCGGCCCGGTCACGCCGGGGGCCAGGGTGACCAGCACGTAGGCATTCGACCGCTGCGAGATCAACCGCGCGGCCAGCTGCATGATGGCCGAGATGCGCTCGCCACGTGTGGCATGGACCCAGACCAGAAGCCCCGGCGGCCGGGGCGGATAGATCCTGTCCTGCCGCTCGCGGCGGCGGGCCCAGGCCATATGGGCCTGAACGGTCAGGGGGCGCGGCTGATCTGTCAGTTTTCAACCTCTTCGGTCGGCGAGCCTTCGGCCTCTTCGTCCAGCATCCGGTGCAGATGCGAAATGAAATAGCGCATGTGGGCATTGTCCACCGTGCGCTGGGCCTCGGCCTTCCAGGCATTGTAGGCGGTCTGGTAATCGGGGAAAATTCCCACGACATGGATGTCGTCGACGTTCTTGAAGGTGGTTCCCGAGGGATCGACAAGCTCGCCGCCAAAGACAAGGTGCAGACGCTGGGTCATTCAGGGTTCCTTTTGGCCGGTGATGTGCCCCAGAACCTACCGCCGCAGGGGCCGGGGTCAAGGTGCCGGGATCTCGCCCTCCGCCGGCGCCGCAAACCGGCTCCAGCCCCGAACCTTCCCGCCATGCCTCGCCCCCTCCCGCCCAGCGCGCCGGGGGCTCGCGCCGCGTTGCATGCCGTTTCAGCCCGCGCCCCCGGGGCCACGAGGACCCGGGGCAGACCCGGGTCGGGTCTCTCGGGCGGCCCCTGTGCCCGCCGCGCGCACCACCGTGGCCAGTTCGGCGAGCTGTGCCGCCAGCGGCGAGGTCTTGCGCCAGATCATGCCGATGGTGCGCGAGGGCCGGACCTCGGTGAAAGCCGAGACCGCGACATCGGCCGATCGGGTCTCGACCGCGACCGCCATCTCGGGGATCAGCGTCACGCCGATGCCGGCGCCCACCATCTGCACCAGCGTGGTCAGCGACGAGCCGTCCAGCCCATCGCGCGACAGCGCCGAGCGGATATTGCAGAAGCTGAGCGCCTGATCGCGGAAGCAATGCCCCTCTTCCAGCAGCAAGAGCCGCATCTCGCGCAGTTTTTCGCGGTCTGGCACAGGCTTGTCCGCATCCGCCCGGGGCCGCACCAGCATGAAATCCTCATCGAACAGCGCCACCTCGGTCAACCCGCTTTCCGAGATCGGCAGGGCAACGATGGCGCAATCGATCCGGCCGCCGGTCAGCTCGTCGATCAGCGTCTCGGTCAGGGTCTCGCGGATGTGCAGGTCGATGCCGGGATACCCCCGGGTCAGCGCGGCGATCACCCGGGGCAGCAGATAGGGCGCGACGGTGGGGATCACCCCGATCCTGAGCCGCCCGATCAGCCGCCCGCGCGTCGCCCGCGCCATCTCGCCCAGCTCGTCCACCGCGCCGAGGATCTCGCGCACCCTGGGCGCCAGCGCCTCGCCGAAGCCGGTCAGCCGCGCCTGCCGGGTGCCGCGCTCGAAGAGCGGCGCCCCGAGAGTTTCCTCCATGTCCTTGATCTGCACCGACAAGGCCGGCTGTGACACCGAACAGGCTGCCGCCGCCTGGCCGAAATGGCCGTGCTGTGCCAGCGCCTCGAAATAGCGCAATTGTCTCAGGGTCAGATTGATCATAAGATTTATTTATCACAACGATCCGTAAATACAATTTTCTTGTATCGAAATCCTTTGTTAGCCTCGCGTCAGACCAGCCGGATTCGCCGCGTGGCGAAAACCGGTTGGGTGCCTGACAAGCAAGTCACGACAGCCAATCATGGGAGACAAGGACATGGACGGTAACGATATGGGCAAATGCCCGGTGATGCATGGCAGCAGCCCGGCCGGGCGCCGCTCGCGCGACTGGTGGCCGAACGCGCTCAACCTCGACATCCTGCATCAGCACGATGCCAAAGTGAATCCGATGCCCAAGGATTTCGACTATCGCGAAGAGCTGAAAAAGCTCGATGTCGACGCCTTGAAAAAGGACGTCGAAGCGCTCCTGACCGACAGCCAGGACTGGTGGCCGGCGGACTGGGGCCACTATGGCGGGCTGATGGTGCGGATGGCCTGGCACTCGGCCGGTTCCTATCGCCTCTCTGACGGTCGCGGCGGTGGCAACACCGGTAACCAGCGTTTTGCGCCGCTCAATTCCTGGCCCGACAACGTCAGCCTCGACAAGGCACGCCGCCTGCTCTGGCCGATCAAGAAGAAATACGGCAACAGGATCTCCTGGGCCGACCTGATGATCCTCGCCGGCAACATGGCTTATGAATCCATGGGCCTGAAGACCTTTGGCTTTGCCTTCGGCCGCGAGGACATTTGGCACCCCGAGAACGATGTTTTCTGGGGCGAGGAAAAGGAATGGCTGGCGCCGTCGGACGAACGCTACGGCGATATCGAAGATCCGGGCACCATGACCGGCCCGCTGGCGGCGGTGCAGATGGGGCTGATCTACGTCAATCCCGAGGGCGTCAACGGCAACCCCGATCCGGCGCGCAGCGCGCTGCATGTGCGGGAAACCTTTGCCCGCATGGCGATGAACGACGAGGAAACCGCGGCGCTGACCGCCGGCGGCCACTCGATCGGCAAGGCACATGGCGCGGGCGACGCCTCGACCCTCGGACCGGACCCGGAAGCGGCCGGCGTCGAGGCGCAGGGCTTTGGCTGGGTCAACCAGAACCAGGGCGGCAAGGCGTCGAACGCCATCTCTTCGGGGATCGAGGGGGCCTGGACCGCCGATCCCACCAAATTCGACATGGGCTATTTCGACATGCTCTTCGGCTACGAGTGGGAGCTGACCGAATCTCCCGCCGGGGCGAAGCAGTGGAAGCCGGTGGACATCCGCGAAGAGGACATGCCTGTCGATGCCTCGGACCCGTCCAAGCGCACCATGCCGATGATGACGGATGCCGACATGGCAATGAAGGTTGACCCGATCTACAACGAGATCTGCCAGAAGTTCATGGCCGATCCCGAGTATTTCAAGGACACCTTCGCCCGCGCCTGGTTCAAGCTGACCCACCGCGACATGGGCCCCAAGGTGCGCTACATCGGGCCCGATGTGCCGCAGGAAGACCTGATCTGGCAGGACCCGATCCCCGCCGGCGCGACCGATTATGACGTCGCGGCGCTGAAAGCCAGCATCGCCGACAGCGGATTGTCGGTCTCCGAGCTGGTCTCAACCGCCTGGGACGCCGCGCGCACCTACCGCGGCTCGGACCTGCGCGGCGGCGCCAATGGCGCGCGCATCCGCTTTGCGCCGCAGAAGGACTGGCAAGGCAACGAGCCGGAGCGTCTGGCCCGGGTGCTGGACACCCTCGCGCCGCTGGCCAAGGACGCCGGGGCCTCGCTCGCGGACGCCATCGTTCTGGGCGGCAATGTCGGGATCGAAAAGGCCATCGCCGCCGCCGGCCTGACCGTCGACGTGCCCTTCGCCCCGGGCCGGGGCGATGCCAGCGAAGCGATGACCGACGCCGAGAGCTTCAATCCGCTGGAGCCCTTCGCCGATGGCTATCGCAACTGGCTGAAGGAGGATCTCGGGGTGCCGCCCGAGGAGCTTCTGGTCGACCGCAGCCAGCTTCTCGGCCTGACCGCGCCGGAGATGACCGTACTGGTCGGCGGCATGCGGATGCTGGGCACCAACCACGGCGGCAGCAAGCACGGGGTGTTCACCGACCGCGAAGGCGCGCTGGTTCAGGACTTCTTTGTCAACCTGACCGACATGTCGAACCGCTGGGAGAAGAAGGACGACGGCTCCTATGCGATCATCGACCGCAAGACCGGCGAAGAGAAATGGACCGCCACCCGGCTCGATCTGGTCTTCGGGTCAAACTCGATCCTGCGGGCCTATTGCGAACTGTATGCCCAGGACGACCACGCCGAGAAATTCGCGCGTGACTTCGTCGCGGCCTGGACCAAGGTAATGAACGCCGACCGCTTCGACCTCGAAGCGGCGGCCTGAGCCAAGACGCGCGTCGCCCGTGCAAGCCCCGGACGGCGCGCCCCGAAACCCTCGCGTCCCGGACCCCGCTCCGGGACCGCGCGCCCGGAACCAAGAGGCCCCGGGTCAGGCCCGGGGCGCGAAGATGCTCCCCTGTTTGCTGGAAAACCGTAGCCGCCTCACCGCGCCGCGTGACCGTCTGCGCAGCGTCCTTGCCGCAAACCACCCGTCCCGGACCCCGCTCCGGGACCGCGCGCCCGGAACCAAGGGGCCCCGGGTCGGGCCCGGGGCGCGGGGGCGAACGGGTCACACCCCGTAGTAGTCCCGATACCAGTCCACAAAAGCCGCGACGCCGGCTGTCACGTCGGTCTGCGGGCGGTGCCCGGTCAGGGTCTGCAACAGCGAGGCGTCGGCCCAGGTGGCGGGCACGTCGCCGGGCTGCATCTCCATGTAGTTGCGCCTGGCCTTCTGCCCGATGGCCGCTTCGATCGCCTCGATGAAAGCCAGAAGCTGCACCGGCTCGGAATTGCCGATGTTCACCACCCGGAACGGCGCCACCGGCGACAGGCTGTCGCCATCGGCCACGACGCCATCCCCGGGCCGTTCCGGCACCGCATCGATCAGCAGGCGGATACCTTGGACCAGATCGTCGATATAGGTGAAATCACGGCGCATGTCGCCGTGGTTGTAGACGTCGATCGCCTCGCCGTTCAGGATCGCCTTGGTGAACTTGAACAGCGCCATGTCCGGCCGCCCCCAGGGCCCGTAGACGGTGAAGAAGCGGAACATGGTGATCGGCAGGTCGTAGAGATGGGCATAAGAATGGCCCATCGCCTCGTTCGCCTTCTTGGTGGCGGCGTAAAACGACATCTGGGTATCGGCCTTGTGCCCCTCGGCATAAGGCATCTCGGTATTGGCGCCATAGACCGAAGAAGTCGAGGCCATCAAAAGATGCGCGCAGGGCGTAGCGCGCACCGCTTCCAGCAGCTTGAAGGTGCCGATCAGGTTGGCCTCGACATAGCTCTGCGGGTTGTCGATGGAATAACGCACCCCGGCCTGGGCGGCGAGATGCACGATCACATCCGGCCGCTCCGCCGCGATCAGCTCTTGCAGCACCCCGTCGCGCTCGATCCGGTCGGTGACGGCGCGAAACCCCGGGGCCTGCAACAGCATCGCCTGCCGGCGCTGCTTCAGCGTGACGTCGTAGTAATCGGTCATCGCGTCGAGGCCGATGACCTCGTAGCCATCGGCGAGTAGCCGCTGGCACAGATGAAAGCCGATGAAGCCGGCCGAGCCGGTGACCAGCGCCTTGGGCATGGCTCAGCCCGCCTGCGCGCTGGCTTCCCGGCCGCGCCCGATCGAGGTGTATTCGGCAAAGCCCGCGCCAAGCGCAACCGCCTCGGAGTAGATATTGCGCAGATCGGCCATGCGCGGCGTCACCATGCCGCCGGCGATCCGCTCGAGATCCAGCGCGCGGAACTCGTTCCACTCGGTCAGGATCACCACCACATCGGCCTTGTCCGCGGCCTCATAGGCATCGGCGCACCATTCGACGCCGGGCAAGAGCGCCTCGCCTTCGTGGCGGCCCTGCGGATCGGTGACCCGCACCCTGGCGCCACCGCCCACCAGCGCCGGCACGATGGTCAGCGACGGCGCGTCGCGCATGTCGTCGGTATTGGGCTTGAAGGTCACGCCGAGCACGGCGACGGTCTTGCCGTTGAAGCTGCCGTCGCAGAGGTCGCGCAACTTCTCGACCATGCGGCGCTTGACCTCCTCGTTGATCTGGATGACCGCCTCGGTGATCTGCATCGGGCTGGCGTGTTCCTGGCCGATCCGGGCCAGCGCCTTGGTATCCTTGGGAAAGCAGGACCCGCCATAGCCGGGGCCGGCATGCAGGAACTTGTTGCCGATGCGGCCGTCGAGGCCCATGCCCTTGGACACCTGCTTGACGTCGGCGCCGACCTTTTCGCAAAGCGCGGCGATTTCGTTGATGAAGGTGATCTTGGTGGCGAGAAAGGCATTGGCGGCGTATTTGATCATCTCGGCCGACTCGAGATCGGTGGTGACGATCGGAAAATCGCGCAGGAAGAGCGGCCGGTAGATCTCGGCCATGACCTGCGCCGCGCGCTCGGTCTGGACGCCGACGACCACCCGGTCGGGCTTCATGAAATCGTCGATCGCCGCGCCTTCGCGCAGGAACTCGGGGTTCGAGGCGACGTCGAATTGAAGATCGGGATTGGCCGCCGCCAGCTCCCGCGCCACCTTGCGGTTGGTGCCGACCGGGACCGTCGATTTGGTGACCACCACGATGTAATCCTTGGCGGTCCCGGCGATCTCTCGCGCCGCGGCCATCACATAGGTCAGATCGGCATGGCCATCGCCGCGCCGGGTCGGCGTGCCGACGGCGATGAACACCGCATCCGCGCCGTCCAGCGCCTCGGCCAGATCGAGGGTGAAGGTCAGCCGGCCTGCCTCGACATTGGTGGCCATCAGACGGTCGAGACCGGGCTCGAAAATCGGAACCTTGCCGGCCTTGAGCATTTCGATCTTGCGCGGATCCTTGTCCACACAGACCACCTCATGGCCAAAATCCGAGAAACAGACGCCGGAGACGAGCCCCACGTAACCGGTGCCGAGCATTGCGATCTTCATGAAAACCTCCAGCCAGAATGTCTGCCGTTCTGCGGCAGCGCGGCCAACGATGCAAGACCAATCCTCGGGTCGCGCCGCAGGACCGGAGCATCACATGTGAATGATGTCGTCCAGGATCGAAACCAGCATCTTGACCTTCTCTTCGCCGAGGGCGGCCGCCACCTCGTCGGAGATTTCTCGCGCCTTGGGGGCGTTCTTGACCAGCACCTGATGACCCGCGGCGGTGATCGACACCACCTGCCTGCGGCGGTCTTCGGGATTGGTGCGGCGGGTGACATAGCCCTTTTCGGACAGGTTCTGCACAATCCGGGTCTGGCTGGGCATCAGAAGGCTGGCGCGCTCGGCCAGCTTGGTGGCGTCCTGAGGGCCGAATTCCTCAAGCACCCGCAAGAGCCGCCACTGCTGTTCCGTGAGGCCGGTGACTTGCAGGGCCTCGCGGATCGGGATCATCAACCTCTCTCGGGCGCGCAAGAGAGCGATTGGCAAGGATTGATCGGTGGGCGGCAAATCGACTGGCGGAAAATCTGCGGCGTCTTGCGTCATATTGCTTTTTTACTCCCTGCCACGCCATCGGATCACAAAAATGAGCCAATTGGTACCGTTTTTGCTTCCGTAAGCCGCGATAGCGTAAAGCACAAGCGTCTGAGGCACGGTGTGAACTACGCAGATACCACAGTTACCGCGCAGCAGGGTGGCTGACAAACGGGAAGGGTCGCACAGCCCGCCAGAACACGATACCGTGAACAGGCCGACAAAATACCGGAAAGGGGCGAAACTTAGGGCGATGGCACAGACGCGCCCTATAGGCGGGCGACCGCTCCCCCAGCCGCCCGCCGACGGATCGTTCCGTGAGTGATGAACCCAACAGAGTTCAGAACGACCGTCCAGGTCCTGACCGCCCCCGTGTCTCTCCGGGATCGCAGTGCGGTAGGAACCCCCATGCTCCGTTTGTCGCATGGTGAGCGCACTAAAGGCAGCGGTTCACCCGGATGGCCATATGTCTTGTCGGATAGGAGGCCTATACGTTCGTATAGAACTCGGTCTCAGGCCGGGGCCGGCCGCGCGCCGAAGATGGCCGATCCGACGCGGACATGGGTGGCCCCCAGCGCGATGGCTTCTTCGAAATCGCCTGACATGCCCATCGACAGGCCGTCCAGCCCGTTGCGCGCGGCAAACTTGGCCAGCAGGGCAAAGTGCAGGCTGGCGGCCTCGTCGACCGGCGGAATGCACATCAACCCGCGCACCGGAAGATCGAGCGCCCGGCACTCGCTGACAAAGCCGTCGATCTCGGCCGGCAGGACGCCGGCCTTCTGCGGCTCTTCGCCGGTGTTGACCTGAACAAAGAGCTCGGGGCACTGCCCCAGTTCCTGGGCCAGCCGCGCCAGCGTCTGGGCCAACTTGGGACGGTCGAGGGAATGGATTGCCTGCGCCAGTTCCATGGCCTGGCGCGCCTTGTTGGTCTGAAGCGGACCGATGATGTGCAGATCGATGCCGTCATAGCGCTCGCGGAAGCCGGGCCATTTGCCGGCGGCCTCCTGTACCCGGTTTTCGCCAAAGATCCGATGCCCCTGATCGAGAACGGCGGCAACGCGGTCGTCGGGCTGCTTCTTGGACACCGCAATCAGCCGGGTGGCCCCGGTCTCGCGCCCGGCGGCGGCCTCGGCCTTGTGCATCCGTTCGGTGATCTCGTTCAGTCCCATAGCGCGCCTCGTCAGTCTTGTCCCGCTGCTATCCTTCGCACGGGCCAGAGGAAAAGCGCCACCGGAAAACCAGGGCTTCAAAAAAGAAAAGAGCGGGTCTTGCGACCCGCTCTTCCCTAACTGTGGCTGGCGCCGTTCTTAGAACGACATTGCCAGACCGACGGACCAGCTGTTGCCGTTCTCGTCGTCACCGGTGGTGGTGAACTGGTCGTGAACGGTCGAGTTGCCGTAACCTGCTTTGGCCGAGAGGCCGCCGCCGAGGTCGTAGGTCGCCGCGATGCCGAAGCCCGAGGTGTACTCATCGCCGTCGATCATGTACTGGCCGAAGTTCACGCCGACTGCCAGAGCGTTCATCTCGTAGCCGAGGCCCAGAGCGCCGTGGGTTGCTTCGTCACCGTCGATTTCGAGCTGGGTGAAGGAGAAGCCGGTGGTCACGCCGTTGGCGAAGCCCGCGTCAACCGACACACCCACAACCGAAGCCGAAGCGTCGTTGGCAACCGGCAGACCGCCGAAGCTGATGGTGTTCACGTCGTTGACCGACTGGTAGCCAACGCCGACGCCCAGAGCAACGCCCGAGAACTCGCCGGAGTAACGGACACCGACACCCCAGACCGGGTCGTCGTTGCCAGCGTCGTCGATTTCAGCCGACAGCGATGCGGTGACGTTGCTGAAAGCATAGTCGAAACGCGCGATTTGACCGTCGTAGAAGCCGTCGAGGCCGTTGTTGCCGAAGCCGCCGAATGCAACGTGCTCTTCGTTGTCGCCGATGGAACCGCCTGCGAAGTTGGTTTCTTTCAGCGCCTGGTCGAATGCACCGTTGGTGTCACCCATGGTCAGGGTCGCGCCGCCAGCGGAAACGAACATGGCAACGCCACCGTCGTCTGCGTTGTTCTGGGTCGCGTTCGACACTGCGCCGCCTTCGTCGAGGTCGACAGCCGCACCGAAGGTCAGGCCGTTGTCGGCGGTGCCGGACATGGAGAAGGTGACGTCGATGTCGGTGAAGAACTGAGCTTCCTGGTCGGTGGTGCCAGTGGCGAGCGGACCAGCGAAGTTGATGTTTTCGCCTCCCATGATGCCCATCTCGGCCAGGCCGGTGATGTCAATGGTGCCAGCGCCGGAGCCGGTGACTTCTGCCGAAGCGAAGCCTGCGGTTGCGACCAGTGCGGTGGTTGCAAACAGAATGTTTTTCATTGTTTCCCTCATGTGTCTTGTGCACGTACCAAACCGGTCGCCCGGTCTTGATGAGCCTCTCATGCACCTTCCGACCCTCCCGATGCAAGCGCGCGCCGAAACTGTGGCGGCAACAAGGCCATGAGTGATGCGCTTTTGTCACAAGAAATCAGGCCCCGGCGAATACCCCCGTCAGCGCACCCTTCTGTCACCCGAAAAACCGCGGATTGGGATTGCGAATGAGGATCTTGTCGTCTCTGGCCCCGGCTTGTATTGAGGGGCCTGACGTCACCGAAACCAATCGGCCAGGAGCGCTTGATGACCGCCACTTCCAGAAAAGCCGCGATTCTTCTGGCGGCCGCCATGCTTGCGCTGACGGCCTGTGGCGCGCAGTTCGCTCCGGGACGCAGCACCGACGAGGTGCTGGAGGAGGAAATCTACGGCAACCGGGGCGCGCCGCGCTCGACGCTGTGGGATTTCTTTCGCGGGCCGCAGGACCGTTCGCGGATCGGCAAGGTCAACAAATATATCTGGAATGCCGCGCTCGAAGTGCTGGATTTCCTGCCGGTCGAGTCGGTCGATCCCTTCACCGGGGTGATCACCACCGGCTATGGCACGCCCCCGGGCGGTGGCCGCGCCTATCGTGCGACGATCTATGTCACCGATCCGGCGCTGGACGCCCGCTCGCTCAACCTCGCGCTTCAGACCCGCGCCGGACCGGTCTCCGCCGAGACCGCCCGCGCCATCGAAGATGCCATCTTGACCCGCGCCCGCCAGCTGCGGGCCCAGGACAAGCGCCTTTGACCCCCGCCTTCAGGAGCCTCTGAGGGGCCGGGACGCTCGGCCGAGGCCGGACGGGCCTAGCCGGTCATCACGCAGAGCAGTTCGAACATCAGCGACACGCCGAGCCAGGCGGTGGCGCCGCTGGTGTCGAACGGCGGTGAGACCTCGACCAGATCGGCCCCCGCGATGTCGAGCCCGGCAAGGCCTCGCACCACCTGTTGCGCCTGAAAGGAATTCGGGCCGCCGATTTCCGGCGTGCCGGTGCCGGGCGCGAAGGCCGGGTCGACGAAATCGATGTCGTAGCTGACATAGACCGGAGCCTCGCCGACGATCTCGCAGGCCTCGGCCATCACATCGGTGACGCCACGGGCAAAGAATTCTTCGATCGGGATGACCCGGACGCCGACCGCCTTGGCGAAATCGCGGTCCTCGAAGTCATAGGCGGTGCCGCGGATGCCGATCTGGACCACCCGCGCCGGATCGAGCAGCTCTTCCTCGATGGCGCGGCGGAAGGGCGTGCCATGGGTGTACATCGTGCCGCCGAAATAGCTGTGGAAGAGATCGGTATGGGCGTCGAAATGCACCATGCCCAGCGGCCCGTCCTCGGCCAGGGCGCGCAGCACCGGCAGCGAGGTCAGGTGATCGCCGCCGGCCGTGAGCGGCCGGATGCCGGCAAGGACAAGCCTTTGATAAAACGCCGTGATCCGATCCATCGAATCGTCAATATCGGCCGGGTTGATGCCGACATCGCCCAGATCGGCGCAATTGGCCGCCTCGAAGGGGCGCACCCGGGTCGCGGCGTTCTCGGCGCGGATCATCGTCGAGGCGTCGCGCAACTGGCGCGGGCCGTGGCGCGGCCCGGGGCGGTTGGTGGTGCCGCTGTCCCAGGGGACGCCGATCAGGCCGATGTCGACCTCGTCGAACCGGGCATGGCCGGGGGGAACCACCGGCAAGCGCATGAAACTCGGCACGCCGGCAAAGCGCGGCAGTTCCATGCCCGAGACGGGGGTAAAGAAATCCTGTGTCATGTCAGTGCCTTTCCAGTCGTGCGCGGCGGGTGACCGGGCCTCCGCCCTGGGCCGCGATTCGCGCAATGGCCGCAGCCAGCGGCTCTTCCGCCACCGCCATGTGATGGGCGTTGGCGTGGAGCAAAAGGTCTGCGCCGGCAACCCAGCCGACGTGACCTTTCCAGAACAGGAGATCGCCGCGGCGCAGCGCGGCATCCGCGGCCAGGGTAGCGCCCAGCGCCGCCTCTTGCAGGTCGGAATCGCCGGGACAGGGGATGCCGCAGGCCAGGCACCCGGCCTCGACGAGCCCGGAACAATCGATCCCGAAGGCCGAATTGCCGCCCCAGAGATAAGGCGTTCCGAGGTAGAGCCGGGCCACCGCGACCGGATCGGCGCAGCGCTGCGCCAGCGGCGCCAGATGCGCGGAGGGGGCCCAGACCCAGGCCGTTACCTTGTCTGCGCCGGCGCAGATGGCGATTTCGGTCCAATCGCCGCTCTGATCGCGGGTGGCGACCCGGGCGCCATGCGGCAGAACCGCAACTTCGTTGCGCGCCTTGAGATCCGGGTCGGACTTGCAATAGCTCATCCGCGTAGCGACCCGGTGGGTCGGTGCCGGCATGTCACGTGACAGGGCGTCGGTCTCGACATGGCCGACGTAACCGTTGTGCTCGCAATAGCCGAAAGCCATGCCATCGCTCACCTCGAGCACGCGAAAGCCCTGTCCGAGCAAAAGCTCGCGTTCGCGCCTGGCTCCGTCGGCATCGCTGATTACGGCGGTGGCGGTCACCACCTGCCAAAGCTCCCCTTCGGTGAACCGCGCCGCCGCCACCTGCCCTTCGAGCGAGACATGCGCCACACGACCGTTGGATTTGAGCACCCGGGGGTCGGCGGTCATTCCGCCGGCTCCAGCCCCATCAGGTCGGGCAGCGCGGCGAGGATGGCGCGCGCGCCCATGCCGACGCCGCCCTTGGGCCGGCCGGGCCGGGCCTCGGGTTGCCAGCCGTAGATGTCGAAATGCGCGTAGCGGGTATCCTCGTTCACGAAACGGCGAAGGAAGAGCGCGGCGGTGATCGAGCCCGCGAACCCGCCCTTGGGCGCATTGTCGAGATCGGCGATGCCGGGTTCGATCATGGTCTCGTAGGGCTCCCAGAAGGGCAAGCGCCAAAGCGGATCCTGCGCCCGCCTGCCGCCGGCCTCGAGTGCGGCGGCGGTGGCGTCATCGGCGTAGAAAGGCGCCAGATCGGGGCCCACCGCCACCCGGGCGGCGCCGGTGAGCGTGGCCATCGAGATCACCAGGTCGCTCTCCTCTTCGCAGGCCAGTGCCAGCGCATCGGCCAGCACCAGACGGCCCTCGGCATCGGTGTTGTTGATCTCGACCGTCAGCCCCTTGCGCGAGGTCAGGATGTCGCCGGGGCGGAAGGCGCCGGCCGAGACCGAGTTTTCCACCGCCGGAATCAGCACGCGCAGCTGCACCGGCAGATCCAGCGCCATGATCATCTGCGCCAGCCCCAGCACCGTGGCGGCCCCGCCCATGTCCTTTTTCATCAGCCCCATCGAGCTGCCGGGCTTGAGATTGAGCCCGCCGGTGTCGAAACACACGCCCTTGCCCACCAGCGTCACCTTGGGGCCGGACTGGCCCCAGCGCATGTCGATCAGCCGCGGGGCGCAATCCGAGGCGCGGCCGACGGCGTGGATCAGCGGAAAGTTCTCGGCCAGAAGCTCGGTGCCGCCGATCACGCTGCATTGCGCGCCGTGGTCATGCGCCAGCGCTGCGGCGGCGGCCTGCAACCCGTCGGGCGTCATGTCGTTGGCGGGGGTGTTGATCAGGTCGCGGGTCAGCGCCTCGCCGGCCGCAATCGCCTCGATCCGGGCGGTATCGACCCCTTCGGGGGCCACGAGGCGGACCTGTTTCCCGGGTTTTTCCTTATAGGTGTCAAAGCTGTAGCCGGCGAGAAGCCAGCCAAGAAGCTCGGCCTCGATATCAGCCGGATCCTGCGGCAGCCCGCTTTCGATGTGATAGGTGCCCGCCGGCAGGCTCTGCGCCACGGCGGCAAGGGCAAAACGGCCGCGGGCCCGGTCCTTGGCCGATCCGACACCGCCCAGCGCGGCCTCGGGCGCGCCATCGTCACCAGGAAACAGCAGCACCTGCCCCGGCCCGGCCACAAAGCCATTGGCTTCGGCCCAGCCACGCGCGCCCGGCTCCTGGGCCAGGCGCCAGCCGTCAAAGGCCTCGGCGGTGAGCAGGGCAAGCGGGATCGATGCCTGATCGGCATCGGCGAATGTCAGGGGATGGTCCTGCGGCATGACGGTTACTCCGGCGGAATGGATTTTGCCGCAGCCTAGCCTGCCCGGGCGCACCTGCAAGGGCAGAGGTGCGATTGTCTCGTGTCCTGCCGCCAGCGCGGGGGGCTACATCATGAATTCCTGCAAATCCCAGATCGCCGTCAGCGATTGGTCGCCGGTGCGCGCCAGCCGCGACAGCGTGGCTGCCATGGCCACCGCATCGTTCTGATCGATGCAGGCACAGACATCGCGCGCCACCGAAGAGAGCGCGACCATCCCGATTTGATCGGCGATCCGCGACAGCGAGCGCAGGCATTTGCGCATCTCGGCCAGATCGCCGCGCTTGTGCAGCTTGTTGGCGTAAGACATGCGCACCGCAATTTCCTCGAGCGCGCGGCACACCACATCCTCGGCGCCGGCGTCGCCCATGCGGCGATAGAGGTCTTCGATCCGCTCCTGGTCGAGCCTGACGCCTTCGTCATATGCGAGCATTCCTATCCGTTCCACGGTTCCCACCTTCATTCACGCCCCCACGGCCTGGCTTAGGATGACGGCAAAGAGTTTTGGAAACCTTGCGGACGACAGATTATTTCGCTCGAATTCTCGGCAATTCGGGCGTATCACCGCTGCGCGGAAAGAAGACGGGAGACCGCCAATGGAACACGCCAAGAGCCTGCCGAAGTACCTGGTCCAGCGTTATCAGGGATGGAAAGCCACCGATTACGCCGAAAACGCCGCGTGGTATCGCCGACTTGCCACCGAAGGGCAGCGGCCCCGCGCGATGGTGATTTCCTGCTGTGACAGCCGGGTTCACGTGACCTCGATCTTTGGCGCCGACACCGGGGAATTCTTCATTCACCGCAATATCGCCAATCTGGTGCCGCCCTATGCGCCCGACGGCGACCACCACGGCACCTCGGCGGCCGTGGAATACGCGGTTACCGCGCTCAAGGTGGCGCATCTGATCGTGCTGGGGCATTCGCAATGTGGCGGGGTGCAGGGCTGCATCGACATGTGCAACGGCAAGGCGCCGGAGCTGGAAAAGCCCAATTCCTTTGTCGGGCGCTGGATGGACATCCTGCGGCCCGGTTACGACGCGATCAAGGATGCGCCCGAGGGCGAGGCCCAGGCGCGCGCGCTGGAAAAGCGCTCGGTGGTGATCTCGCTGGAAAACCTGATGACCTTTCCCTTCGTCGAAGAGCGGGTCAAGAGCGGTGCCCTGTCGCTGCACGGCCTA
Source organism: Marinovum sp. PR37 (assembly GCF_028807375.1). Lineage (NCBI taxonomy): Bacteria > Pseudomonadati > Pseudomonadota > Alphaproteobacteria > Rhodobacterales > Roseobacteraceae > Marinovum > Marinovum sp. PR37. The sequence goes on from NZ_JARAML010000011.1 coordinate 97,495, forward strand.
TGGACCGGCATCGGCGAAGGGGCGCTCGAGGAATACAATCCGGCATCGGACCAGTTCCGCCCGGTGGGCTGAGCTCGGCCTGCGCCGGGCGTCAAACCCCGGCAAGGCTACTGGATCGGGCCTGACGTCGGGCCGGTTTTGCCACCGGCCGCAAACCGGGTCAGGCCAGAAGGACACCGCGGCCGCGGCCATCGTGCGAGGCCAGCACCTTGGCCCGGCCCAACCGCAGGCTCAGCGCCCGAAGCGGATGACCGAGATATTTGCACGAGCAGATCCGCTCGCCGCTGTCCATGTCGGTCAGGACAAGCCGTCCCTGGTGAAAGCCGAGGCCGAAGCCCTTGCGCGCCAGTTTGCGGCTCAGATTGCCCCAGCTTGTTGCCTGTTGGAACACTGGGGCCAGCATTGCCCGCAGTAGAACACCGGTTTCGCAATCCAGCCGATTGCTGCTTTCCGGACCCCGCCAGCGGGTCTGTGCCAGACCGGGCTCGGCGAGGATTTCAATGTGATGTGCCATGCTCATAACCTCCTACGCATCTAGCGTGCTCGCGGATTGTGGCAACATCGGGGCAGGTGTTTTCATATATTGTGCGGAGCGTCCATACTGCAACACAATGTTTCTCAGACGTGAATATCGCGTGAAGACGGTGGACGTTTGCCTGCGGTCTTCAGGGCCCCTGCCCCTTGCCCCACGGCAAAGAAAAAGGGCCGCCCCAGGGCGGCCCTTGTCTCGTAACCTCTTGACGGAGATCAGCCTTTTTTCAGCACCCGGTTGCCCAGGGTCTCGGCGATCTGCACTGCGTTGAGCGCCGCGCCCTTGCGCAGGTTGTCCGAGACGCACCACAGGTTCAGGCCGTTTTCGATCGTGCTGTCCTGGCGGATGCGGCTAATGAAGGTGGCGAAATCGCCGACACATTCGACCGGCGTGACATAGCCGCCATCCTCGCGTTTGTCGATCACCATGACGCCCGGCGCCTCGCGCAGGATGTCGCGCGCCTCGTCCTCGTCGAGGAAATCCTCGAATTCGACGTTCAGCGCTTCGGAGTGGCCGACAAAGACCGGCACCCGCACGCAGGTCGCGGTGACCTTGATCGACGGGTCGACGATCTTCTTGGTCTCGGCGACCATCTTCCATTCTTCCTTGGTCGAGCCGTCCTCGAGGAAGACGTCGATATGCGGAATGACGTTGAAGGCGATCTGCTTGGGATAGACCTTGCGTTCGTATTCGTCGGTCGGGTTGTAGACCGCCTTGGTCTGATCCCAGAGCTCGTCGATGCCGTCCTTGCCCGAGCCGGAGACCGACTGATAGGTCGAGACCACGACGCGCTTGATGCGGGCGCGGTCGTGCAGCGGCTTGAGCGCCACCACCATCTGCGCGGTCGAGCAGTTGGGGTTGGCGATGATGTTCTTCTTGGCATAGCCCTCGATCGCATCGGCGTTCACCTCGGGCACGATCAGCGGCACATCGGGATCGTAGCGATAGAGCGAGGAATTGTCGATCACCACGCAGCCGGCCGCGGCCGCGATCGGGGCATATTTCTTGGTGGCATCGGAGCCGATGGCAAACAGCGCCATGTCCCAGCCCGCGAAGTCGAAGCCCTCGATGTCCTTGGTCTTGAGCGTCTTGTCGCCAAAGCTCACTTCGGTGCCCAGCGACCGGCGCGAAGCCAGCACTGCGATCTCGTCGACGGGGAAGCCCCGTTCGGCGAGGATGTTGAGCATTTCGCGGCCCACGTTGCCGGTGGCGCCTGCGACGACGATTCGATAACCCATCGGTTCCTTTTCCTTCGTCTCGGTATGAATGGGGCGCCTGATACAGGGTTGCGGCCGGTTGTTAAAGGGGCATTCGCCGCAACGCTCCTGGCGGGCCGGGTGCAGGGGGGCTCTGCCCCCCGGCCTGCGGCCGCCCCCCGGCGGTATTTCACAAGAGAAGAAGCTGCGGGATCAGTCGAGCCGGTCGCGGCTGAACAGGTAGGGGATCATCCCGGCCAGGGTGACGAGCGCAAAGATGGCAAAGACCGGCGCATAGCTGGCCTCGATCGGGCCCTGGGCGGCGGCCCCCTCCTGCACGCGACCGGTGACGACCTGAAAGATGCCGACGCCGGCAATGCCGAAAAGGTTCATCAGCGTCACGCCGCGCCCGATCAGGTGATCCGGCGCATAGCTGCGGCCATGGGCGAGGATCAGCGGAAAGGTCATGCCGAAGAACCCCACGATGCAGAACAGCGCGAGAACGGTGACCACGCCTGGGGCCGGCCAGAGCCAGAGCGCGGTGCAGCCCATCACCACCAGGGCATTGCCCGGCAGGACCACCCATTTGCGCGAGCCGAACCAGCGGTCGAGCGGCCCGTAGGCAAAGGTGCCGGCGATCATCGCCACCCCCATCGCCAGCGTCGCCAGGCCGATGGCGCCCGGCGTCAGCCCGTGCACGTCGCGCAGGTACGGCCCGATCCAGAGCGCCCGCAGCCCGCCCGAGGCGGCGTAGTTGACGAACATCATCGGAATGACCAGCCAGAGCGCCGGCAGGCGCAGCAGGTCGAGCACGGAGCCGCGGAGGGTGGTTTCGGCGCCGGGCGGGTCGCGCACCAGGAAGAACAGGCCAAACGCGATCGCCGCCGAGGCCGCCGCCAGCGCCCAGAGCGTCTCGCGCCAGCCGATGGCCTCGACCAGCAGGGTGAGTGGCAGGGTGCCGGCGAGGTTGCCCAGAGTGCCGATGCCCAGCACCGTGGCCGCCAGGGAGGCAAAGATCGCCGGCCGGCAGGTGCGCGCGAAGATGTAATAGGAGGCCATCAGCACCGGCGAACAGCCCAGCCCGATCAGCCCCATGGCCAGGGTCACATGCACCGGGCTCTGCGCCAGGGCAAACCCCGCCGCCCCGCCGGCGCCGCCGATGGCAAAGAGCACCGCGGCGGTGCGGCGCGGCCCGATCCGATCCAGCGCCGCGCCGACCGGGATCTGCATCAGCGCAAAGACCAGGAACCAGACGCCCGAGGCAGTGGCGAGGTCATCGGGACGGGCGCCGATGTCGCGTTCGAGCACCTCGGCCAGCACGGCAAGGAACGAGCGAAAGAACTGGCTGAACACATAGCTCAGCGTCAGCAGGATCAGACCGGCGTTCATGTGACCTCCCTGGAAACCCGGTCTGGATTACACAGGGCCGGCGCCAAGACAAGCCGCGGCCTGCCGCCCGGCCCAGGCGCCGGTGGCCAGACAGGCGGTCAGCAGATAGCCGCCGGTCGGGGCCTCCCAGTCGAGCATTTCGCCGGCAACGAATGTGCCGGGGCGCGCGATCAGCTCGAGCCCCGGGGTCAGCGCCTCGAAGCCGATGCCGCCGGCGGTGGAGATTGCCTCGTCCATCGGCCGTGGCCCGGCGTGGCGGATCGGCAAGTCCTTGATGCGCCGGGCAAGCTGGCCGGGATCCTCGGGCAGCGGCTGGCCGAATTCCATCAGCAGCGCCTGTTTCACCGGATCGAGCCGGGCCTGCTTGCGCCGGAAATTCGCCGCCGTCATCTTGCCGCGCGGCTTGGCGAGCCGGCGGGCCAATGTCTCCGCATCCGTGTCCGGCGCGAGATCGACGCTCAGGGGCGCGCCGTCGCGGACCGCGGCCGAGATCGCGTAGATGCCGCCGCCCTCGAGCCCGCGGTCCGAGATCACCGCTTCGCCGCGGCTGCGGGCCGGGCCTGCCTGCCAGGCGACGCCCTTGACCGGCATGCCGAACCGCGCTGCCATATGCGCCGACCACTCGACGCGAACGCCCATGTTGGCCGGCCGGAACGGCGCCAGCGGCACGCCCGCGGCGCGCAGGGCCTCGGCCCAGGCGCCATCCGAGCCGAGCCGCGCCCAGCTCGCCCCGCCCAGCGCCAGCACGGTGACCCCGGCCGTGACACGCTGCACCCCCTCGGGGGTGGCAAAGACCGCCGCCCCGTCCGCCCAGCCCTGCCAGCGCCAGCGGGTGCGGCGGGTGACACCATATCCGTCGAGCCGGGTCAGCCAGGCGCGCAGCAGCGGCGAGGCCTTCATCGTCTGCGGAAAGACCCGGCCGGTCGGGCCGGTGAACAGCGGCTGGCCTAGCGCCTCGGCCCAGCGCCGCACCTCGTCCGGGCCACAGGCCTCCAGCATCGGGCGCAGATGGTCGGCGTGGGGCCCGAAGGCGGCGAGAAATCTGTCGAAGTCTTCGGATTTTGTCAGGTTCAGCCCGGATTTCCCCGCCATGAGAAACTTGCGCGCCGGCGAGGGCTTGGCCTCGGCCAGCAGAACCGCATGCCCCGCCTGCCCCAGCACCTCGGCCGCCATCAGCCCGGCCGGGCCAGCGCCAATGACCAGCGCCGCGACCTTCATGTCACCGCAAAGGCGCGATCGCCCGTCCCGACCCGGCCACCGGGCCGCGGCATTGCACCCGGGCGCCGGTGCGCGGCGATGGCCCGGGCCCGCTGTGCAATTGTTGGCCCACCGGCGAGATCGAAGTTCATTGCTGTCCTCATGTCGCGATGACCCGCGCCCCGTGATGCCGCGATGTGGCGCGGCTGGCAAGGTGCCCCGGGCCGGGGATTTGCTGCGCCCCGGCCGTCGGGGCTGATTTCCGGCCCGTCTCCGGCTAGGGTTGGCCCAGGATGACCGACGCGCCCGACCCGATCTGCCCGCTCTGCCACCGCCCGATCCCGCCGGCGGCGAAACAATCGCTGCATCACCTGATCCCCAGGCTCAAGGGCGGCAAGCGTGGGCCCACGGTGCTGCTGCACCAGATCTGCCACAACGAGATACACGCCACGCTGACCGAGACCGAACTGGCGCGCGACTTCAACACGGCCGAGGCCCTGCGCGCCCATCCCCGGCTGGCGAAATTCATCCGCTGGGTGGCAAAACGCCCGCCGGACTTTCATGCCCGCAGCGCCGGCGGGCGACGCAAACGCTGAGCCGGACGAGGGCGCCTCCGCCACGCCGGCCTGAAGACCGCCGGCATCCAACCAAGGGAGCACGCACGATGGCCATCACCTACACCGAGTTCCCCGAGAAAAAGCGCGTCGAATTCACCGTCAGCGGCCAGATCACCAAGGCGGACTACGACAGCATTGCCGGTCCGATGGAAGCCTTCATCGACGCCCATGGCACGGTGCAGATGATCGAGGTGGTCGATCATTTCTCGGGCTTCGACCCGGGCCTTCTGCTGCCCGGCCTCCGGTTTGACATCAAGGCGCTGCCGCATATCAGCCATATCGCGGTGGTCACCGACATCGGCTGGCTGAGCCCGATTGCCCGGTCGGTGGGCGCGCTTCTGCCCACCCGGATGCGGGTGTTCCCGCGCGACGGGCTGGATGCGGCGCGGGCCTGGCTCGACGGCGAAAACCCGGAGGATTGAGGCGGCAGGCGGGGTTGTCTTGCCCCGCACGCCGCGATTGCGTCTGGGGCCCTGTCGCGTCAGGGCTCCACCAGACCGCTCGAAATCGCCTTGGCCAGCGCTTGTTCCACGGTCTTCGCCTGCATCTTGAGGCAGGCATTGCGAATGCGCCGCCAGATCTCGAATTCGGTGACGTTCAACAGATCCGCGATCATATGTCCGGTCAGCCCGTTGGCGATAAACGCCAGAACGTCGCGTTCCGATGGCGACAACCGCTCACATTCCGCGCCATAGGCCCAGCCCTCGTGGATATCGTCCTTCGACTCGATCAGCGTGTTCGCCATCATCGCCGAAACGGCGGAAAACGCTCGCAGGGTTCCGGCCCCGAACAGCGAGGTGGGATCATCACGGCAGCTCAGCGTGATGCCCGCTCCCTGCCCCCCTGAATAGCAACCGTAAGAAATCAGGAAATTGTAGCCGTAGCTCAGGCTCGCGGCGCGCCAGTCGCGAAGCTTTCCCGAAGCCGGCGCACGCCGTTCTTCGCGCGCAATATCGACAAGCAAAGGGACATCCCTGGACAAGGCGCCGCGAACAAGGGGATCGACCGTGGCGAAGCCTTCTTGGCTGTATTGCTCGAGCCAGAGCGGATCCTTCGAGCTTCGCACCCAATTGACCTGGCGGGGAGCGGTGTTGAAACCCCCGATGTTCACCGCCTCGGCACCAAGGCGACGCGCAATGCCCATGGTCGCCCACCAATGGCTGTCGGCATCCTGCGCGCGCGCCAGCGCATCGGCGGTGTCGATCACCAGTTGCCCGATGCGCGTCGTCTTCACGGTGGCGGTCTCCTGCAAATGAGGGCGTCGAGGAAATGGCTCTGATCAGAAGCTTAGCGGAAGACCGGGCAAAACGGCAGGGCCACGCGACGCTCCCGCATCCATTCGCCGGGGCCGGACACCGTTGATGGCGCTCTCTGCCCGGGACCGAATCGTAGCGCCTTGGAAGGGCACGAAACAATTACCGCCCGGCCTCCAGCCACATCGAGATTATCTGTCGCGTCTGCCATCTTCACATCCGTTTTGTCATCGTGACCGTCACCGCAAACGGTCCCAAGCCCTTGAGAGCAGGGCATTTGATAAATTTCAACGCCTTGTGAAGAAATCTGGTGAGAGGCTGGACAACGACCCAAGCGGGGCTCGTTACGGCTGCTTCCTTCCGGACCTGACCGGGTTGGCGAGGCGCCTGCCCGCGCCAACCTCTCGACCCGCTATGTAATCAACCGCGCCGCCGCTTGCAAGAGGGGCATCCGCATGCCATCCCCACGCTGACACCTACGGGAGAGCCAGCATGAAACACGCGGAAACGGTCACTTTTGGCGGTTCGGCCCTCGACCGCGCGGCCGAGATTCGCGGCGATGCCGCGGCCCTCGCCGCCGCGCAGGCCGACCCGCAGGCCCGCGCCGTGCTGATCTGGCGCGGCAAGCCGCTGCTGGACGAGGAAACCGGCGCGCTGATCCGCCTGCCGCTCGATCACCCGGTGCTGGCGCAGGGCGACGACGACCTGATGCTGCTCGGCCGCGAGGGCGGTGCGGCGATCTTTGCCTGCAACCTCTCGGCGTGGGAACCGGTGGATCTCGACGGCGGGACGCTGGGGCACTTCGTCGATGCCTCGGTGCAACGCCACCCCGACCTGCCCGGCGGCATGGGTTTTGCCGAGCTGCGGATGAACATGACCCGGCTCACCCCGCGCGACGCCGAACTGGCGGCAACTGCCAAGGCGATCCTCGGCTGGCACGACAGCCATGGCTTCTGTTCGCGCTGCGGCAGCAAGTCCGAGATCATCAACGCCGGCTGGCAGCGCGCCTGCCGCGACTGCGGCGCACAGCATTTCCCGCGCACCGATCCGGTGGTCATCATGCTGATCACCCATGGCAATTCCGTGCTTGTCGGCCGCTCTCCCGGGTGGCCCGAGGGGATGTATTCCCTGCTCGCCGGCTTTGTCGAACCGGGCGAAACGCTCGAGGCGGCGGTGCGCCGCGAGGTGCTGGAAGAGGCCGGCATTCCGGTGGGCCAGGTCAGCTATCTCGCCTCGCAGCCCTGGCCCTTTCCGGCCTCGCTGATGTTTGGCTGCCAGGGCGAGGCGCTGGCGCGCGCCATCACCCTCGACCCGGTCGAGCTCGAGGATGCGCGCTGGGTCAGCCGAGAGGAGATGGTCTCCGCCTTTGCCGGCGATCATCCGGTGCTCCTGCCGGCGCGGAAAGGTGCAATTGCACAGTTTCTCCTGCGGAACTGGCTTGCGGATACGCTGGATTGACGCAAGACTGACGGCCAACAAAAACAGGCCGGGCCGTCAGATGGAATTCACCAGTCAGGAAGACATCGAAGCGCCGATCGACAAGGTCTTTGCCGCGCTTTCGGATTTCGAAACCATGGAACGCCAGGCGATGCGCCGGGGCGTCAAGGTTCGCAGGCATGGCGCCCCGGCCGGGGTCGGGACAGACCCTGAGGCCAGCCAGCGCTGGACCGCCGGTTTCAAGTTTCGCGGACGCGAGATGGAGGCCGATATCGCGCTGCTGCGCATCCTGCCGCCGGAGGCTCTGGCCTTTGCCGGCAAGGCCGGCGGGATGGAGACCGAGATGACCATCGACCTGACCGCGCTGACGCCCAATCGCACCCGGATGAACGTGCAGGCGCGGCTGGCCCCCAGAACGCTCTCGGCGCGGCTCCTGGTGCAGTCGCTGAAGCTGGCCAAGGCGCGGATGACAAGGAAGTTTTCGGTTCGGGTGGCGCAATTCGCCAAGACCATCGAGGGTCGCGCGCGCAAAGCTGCGTGAGCCGGCTTGCCGATGTCGCCGGGCGCGCTATCGTTCGCATCTTGCAGGAGGGTTCCCGATGATACGACGATTGACCGCCACACTTGGCCTCGGACTGGGGCTCAGCGCCTTTCCGCTTCTCGCGGCTGCGCATGAGTTTTACATCGATGCGCTGGCCTGGCAGGTGCCGTCGAACAGCTTCCTGATGGCCAATATCCGCGTCGGAGAAAAATTCGAAGGCCCGGCCTATTCCTACTTTCCGCCGCGCATCCGGCGGTTCGACATCCTGATGAACGACCAGACCTATCAGATCCGGGGCCGCGCCGGCGACCGGCCGGCCCTGCGCGTGCCGACGCCGGACGACGGGTTGGCGGTGGTCGTGCATGTGACCAACGACACCGTCCTGACCTATCAGGACTACGAATTGTTCGAAAGTTTCCTGATCCACAAGGACTGGGCGCCGCTGCTTGAGGAACACAAGGCGCGCGGCCTGTCCGAGACCGGCGTGCGCGAGCGCTATTCGCGGTATGGCAAGGCGCTGATCGCGGTCGGCGATGGCGCGGGGGCCGACCGCGAGGCAGGCCTCGAAACCGAGATCGTGGCGCTGGCCAATCCCTATACCGACGATCTCTCGGACGGGTTGCCAGTCCGGGTGCTTTATCAGGGCGCGCCCCGGGCCGATGCGCAGGTCGAGCTTTTTGCCAAATCGCCCGAGGGCGAGGTCGAGATCACGCTGCTGCGCACCGACGCCGAGGGGGTTGCGCTGCTGCCGGTGACCCCGGGGCAGGTCTATCTTGCCGATGCGGTGGTGGTCCGTCCGTTGGAGCCGGTGGCCGAGGATGACCCGGTGTGGGAATCGCTCTGGGCCTCGCTGACCTTCAAGGTGCCGGAGTAGGCAGAAGGTCCGCCCCTCGACAGGCAGGGGCCCCGGGACACGCCCGGGGCGCGCGGGATTACCGGCCTAGCGGTTTGCGCCGGGCACCCAGAGCACGTCGGCGGCGCCATCGTCATTGGCGATCCGGCCGGCCACGAAGAACCAGTCGGACAGCCGGTTGAGATAGGTCACCGCGTGGCTGTTGATCGGCTCTGCCCCGGCCAGCTCCACCGCCAGCCGCTCGGCGCGGCGCGCCACCGTGCGACAGAGATGCAGATGCGCCGCCAGCGCCGAGCCGCCGGGCAGGATGAAGCTCCGCAACGGCGTCAGCCGCGCGTTCATCGCGTCGATCTCGGCCTCCAGCCGCGTGGTCTGTTCGGCCACCATCCGCAGCGGCGGATACTCCGGTGTCTCGCCGTCTTCCGGCTCGGGGTTGCAGAGATCGGCGCCCAGATCGAACAGGTCGTTCTGGATTCGCGCCAGCGCCGCGTCGGCCTCGCCCTCGGCATGCAGCCGCGCCAGCCCGACAGTGGCGTTCAGCTCGTCCGAGGTGCCATAGGCGTCGACCCGCAGCGCATGTTTGGCCACCCGGGTGCCATTGCCCAGCGCGGTATCGCCCTTGTCGCCGGTGCGGGTGTAGATCTTGCTCAGTACAACCATGTCAGCCCTTTCCCCGGATCCAGACAAACAGCAGAATCAGCACCACCGCAACAAACTGTGCGATGATCCGCCAGCGCATCGCCTTGTTGGCGTATTTCTTGTTGAACGCCCCGCCCTTGGCAAAGCTGCCGATGCCAAAGAGCAGAATGGCCACGACGCAGAGCAGGGCGACGCCGATGATGTAAAAGAGCGGATCATTCGCCATGACGGCCTCCCGGTTGGTGATTGCCTGTGACATACGCCATCGCCGGGCGAAAGCGAAATGGCGTATCGCCTCACCCCTTGGCGAGGATCCAGTCGAGCCAGGCGGTCGGCAGAAGCCGCTTGAGCAGGCCGAAGACATAGGTCGGCGTGGTCACGTAATAGCGCGCTCGCGGCGCCGGATCCTCCAACGCCCGCCAGAGCTTTTCGGTCACGGCCGAGGCCGGCAGCTCGAACCGGTCCGGTCCGCGTTCGTCATACAGCCGCTTGCGCAGCCGGGTGCGGTACTGCTCGGCGCGGGGCGCGTTTTCCCAATCGATCCAGCGTTCGAAATGCGGCACGGAGTTTTGCCGGATGCGCGAGGTCACCGGCCCCGGTTCGAGCGTGATGATCCGGATCGGCGTGTCGCGCATCTCGATCCGCAGCGTGTCGGTCAGCCCCTCGAGCGCATGTTTGCTGGCGTTGTAGGCGCCGCGCCATGGGGCGACGATGAACCCCAGGATCGACGAGCAATTGACGATCCGCCCATGGCCCTGCGCCCGCATCACCGGGATCACCTGCCGGGTCAGGTCGTGCACGCCAAAGACATTGGTCTGAAACAGTTCGGCCAGCGCCTCGCGCGGCAGATCCTCGACCGCGCCGGGCACCGCATAGGCGCCGTTGTTGAACAGCGCATCGAGCCGCCCGCCGGTGGCCTCGAGCACCTGCGCCAGACCGGAGCGGATACTGTCGGGGTCGGCATAATCGATGCGCGGGCTCTCAAAGCCCTGATCGCGCAGCTCCTGGCAATCGGCCTCCTTGCGGCAAGAGGCAAAGACACGCCAGCCCCGCCGTTGCAGGCCCAGGGCAGCGTCGCGGCCGATGCCCGAGGAACAGCCGGTAATCAGGATGGACTTGCGCATGCGGGCTCCTGTCGGTGGTCACGTCACGCGCATGATGTGAGCGAGGCGGGCGGCAGACGCAAGCAGAGATCCGCAGGCGTCACCGTGTGGCGACGAGATGACCGGCCATCCAGCCGATCCGGCCACTCTCGACCGACTTCAGCTTGACCCAGCCGTCCTGGCCGCTGCGCAGGATGCGCACCTCGGTCCCCGAGGTCATCGCCGACAGCACCGGAAAATTGGTTCCCGGCCCCATCCGCAGATTGGCCCGCGAGGCGGTGATACGGCCGCTGGCAAATTGCCCGGCCGGGCTGCGGGTCGAGACCGTGAGCGTCGCGCCCGACGGCGCTCCGGCCAGCGCGCGCGGACGCAGGCGCGGGCGAAGCGAGGCCTCGGGGGCCGCCCGGGTGTTCGAGGCAATGGCCACGGGTATCTCGGACTCGCCGACCGCCTCACCCAGGTCATCGGGGCGCAGCGGCGGTGCATCGGTTCGGGCGACGGCCGGCGCGGCGGAGACTTGGTCGTCCTGTGCCGGCTCTTGCGCCTCTGCGGCAAAGGCCAGGGCCTTCACGTTGCTCAATGTCCGGGGTTGCGCGGCGGGGTGCTTGTCGCGCAGCGCAGTCAGCAACGCGGTTTCAAGCTGCCGCTGGACGGTGCCGCGCGGGGCGAGATCGGCCGCCTGCCGGCGGGCCACCTTCCGCGGCGTCTCGGCCTGCGGCGCTTCGGCGGCAATGGCGGCGCCGTCGGCATTGGCGGTTCCCGGTTGGAAATCTGCGCCGCCAGAGGCCTCGTAATAGCCCCAGCCAAGAAAGGCGAAAGTCAACCAGACATAAGTTTTCATGGCGCGATCTCCCGTTCACATCCGATGCCGCAACCGATGCGGCAGGTCCCGCGCCCGGGCTAAGATCTGGATTGCACAACAGGGCCCGCGAAACGCGGGGAAAACCGAAGCAGGTTTCCCGGAAATGGTGCCGCCTGATTGTGCCGTCTCAGCCGTCGCGGCCGGTTGTCAGGTTAACACTGCGGGGAGTCCGATGGTTCCATTGCTCCCGGATTTTTGTTGATCCGCGACACACCCCGAGGCCTGCGGGGGCCGCGCGATGGCACATTCCTCGCAAGAGAGAGGGCGGCCCGGCGAACCGGTGCCGAGATCAGGCTCCGTCGAGCAGGAAATCCGCGATCCAGCCGATCTGTCCTTCGGGCACCACTTGCAACCGCACCCAGCCGGCACCGGGGTCTTCCAGCACTTCGACCTCGGTGCCGCGCGCAAGCGTGCCCAGAACGCCAAAGCCGGTGCCCGGCCCGTCGCGCAGATTGACCCGCGAACCATTGACCGACCGCAGGTCTCTCGGCGCGGCGTCCTGACCCGGCCGATCCGCCACCGCTTCGGCGACTGCCAGCGCGACGGCAACCCGGTTCTCTTCCCGGGACGCGGCCGGTTCGGTCGAGGGTTCCTGGCTTCGGATCGCGGTCAGGACCGCGGTTTCAAGCTCGATCTGCATGCTGTCGGGGTACTCGGCCGGATCGGGGCCGAGGCTGGCCGCATCGACCAGCGCCAGGCGCGTCACCTCGGCTCCGCCGGACATTTCCCGGACGATCACCGGATCGACCCGGGCAAAAACCTTGACGCCCCGGTCGCCAGGCACGAAATCGGCGCCGCCGGACATCTCGTAATAGATCAACCCCAACAGCCCGAACGTCACCCAAACATAGGATTTCATACCCAAACGCCCCCGCTTACTCGTACTGGCAGACTTTACTTTGCTCCGGTGTCTGGATAGCTGATTCGAACACACGGACTAAGGGAAAAGCTGCCTGGCGCTCCCCTCCTATCCCGATGCCCCTTTACATCTCCTTTCAGGTACAAGGCGCTGTGAGACATCAGGTGCTTTACGGTCACCGCTGCTGAGGCTACACAATATCCATGAGCGACGACACTTCCGACAACAACATCGGCCAGGCCGATCTGGCAGAACCCCTGCGCCGGGCGCTGGGCGAACGCTACCTGACCTATGCGCTTTCGACCATCATGCACCGGGCCCTGCCCGATGCGCGGGACGGGTTGAAACCGGTGCACCGGCGCATCCTTTACGCGATGCACCGGCTGCGGCTGGCCTCGAATGGCAAGTTCCTGAAATCGGCCAAGATCTCGGGCGACACCATGGGCGATTTCCACCCCCATGGCGATGCCGCGATCTATGATGCGATGGCGCGTCTGGCGCAGGATTTCAACGTCCGTTATCCGCTGGTCGACGGCCAGGGCAACTTCGGCAACATCGACGGCGACAATCCGGCCGCCTCGCGCTACACCGAAGCGCGGATGACCTTTGTCGCCGAGGCGCTGCTCAACGGCCTGGATGAGAACGCCGTCGATTTTCGCGACAATTACGATGGCCGCCTGACCGAACCCGCCGTCCTGCCGGCCGAGTTCCCCAACCTGCTGGCCAATGGCTCGTCGGGCATCGCGGTCGGCATGGCCACCAACATCCCGCCGCACAACATCCCCGAGTTGATCGACGCCTGCCTGCATCTGATCCGTACCCCGGACGCCCGCGACGAGACCCTGCTGAACTATGTGCCCGGCCCCGATTTCCCCACCGGCGGGGTGATCGTCGAGCCGAAAGAGAACATCGCCGAGGCCTATCGCACCGGTCGCGGGTCATTCCGCCTGCGGGCGAAACACGAGATCGAGGATCTGGGCCGTGGCCAATGGCAGATCGTCATCACCGAGATCCCCTTTCAAGTGCAGAAGTCGAAGCTGATCGAGAAGATCGCGGAGCTGATTCAGACCAAGAAGGTGCCGATCCTCGCCGACATCCGCGACGAGAGCGCCGATGACATCCGCATGGTGCTGGAACCGCGGTCCAAGAATGTCGATCCCGATGTGCTGATGGGCATGCTCTACCGCAGCTCCGATCTCGAGGTGCGGTTCTCGCTCAACATGAACGTGCTGATCGACGGCGTCACACCCAAGGTCTGTTCGATGAAGGAGGTGCTGCGCGCCTTCCTCGATTTCCGCCGCGAGGTGTTGCAACGCCGCTCGCTGCACCGGATGGAAAAGATCGACCACCGGCTCGAGGTGCTCGAAGGCCTGATCATCGCCTTTCTCAACCTCGACCGGGTGATCGACATCATCCGCTATGACGACGCGCCCAAGGCAGCGCTGATGCGCGAGGACTGGGGCCGCGATTTCATCCGCGCCACCGATGAAAACGACTATGTCCCGCCCGCCGAAACCGACGCCCAGAGCCTGACCGAAGTGCAGGCCGAGGCGATCCTCAACATGCGGCTGCGCGCCTTGCGCCGGCTGGAAGAAATGGCGCTCCTGAACGAGCGCGACGCGCTGATGGAGGAACGCGCCGGGCTCGAGGATCTGCTGGAAAACGAAGGCCTGCAATGGGACCGGATCAGCGATCAGCTGAAAACAGCCAAGAAGACCTTTGGCAAGGATTACGCCGGCGGCGTCCGCCGCACCGCCTTTGCCGAGGCAGGCCAGATCGAGGAGGTGCCGCTCGAGGCGATGATCGACCGCGAGCCGATCACCGTGGTCTGCTCGCAGATGGGCTGGATTCGCGCCATGACCGGCCATATCGACCTGAACCGCGAACTCAAGTTCAAGGACGGCGACGGCCCGCGCTTCATCTTTCACGCGGAAACCACCGACCGCCTGCTGGTCTTCGGCTCGAATGGCCGGTTCTACACCGTCTCGGCCGCCAACCTGCCCGGCGGGCGCGGCATGGGCGAGCCGCTGCGCCTGATGGTCGATCTGCCGAACGAGGCCGAGATCGTCGATCTCTTCATTCACCGCCCCGAGCGCAAACTGCTGGTGGCCTCCTCGGCCGGCGACGGCTTCGTCGTGCCGGAAGCCGAGGTCGTGGCCCAGACCCGCGCCGGCAAGCAGGTGCTCAACGTGCGTGCGCCCACCCGCGCCCGGGTCTGCAAACCGGTGACCGGCGATGCCGTGGCGGTGGTGGGCGAAAACCGCAAGGTCCTGGTCTTCGGCCTCGACGAACTGCCCGAAATGGGCCGGGGCAAGGGTGTTCGGCTGCAAAAGTACAAAGATGGCGGCATGTCGGATGCCACCACCTTTACCCTCGCCGACGGGCTGAGCTGGCGCGATCCGGCCGGGCGCACCCGCACCGAGAGCAACCTTGCCGAATGGCAGGGCAAACGTGCCGGCACTGGCCGCATGGCGCCGCGCGGCTTCCCGCGGGACAACACCTTTACCTGACACCCGCTGCCGCGCGGTTGGTTGACAACCGGGCGGCAGCGTTCTCCTCTGGAACAGGACAGCCCGCGGAGAGCCTGACATGCCGGAGACCTCAGCCTGGGAAAAGGCCTCGCCCGGAGCCGGCGGCCCGGCCCTGGCGACCCCGGCGGCCGCCCAAGACGCCCCGAGCCATACCGAAGACTGGCCGCCGCGCGGCAGCTATGCCAGCCCCAGCCCGCCCGACAGCCTCGCCATCGATTTCGTCGGCCGCCGCCGCGCGGTGTTCTGGCTGGCGCTCAAGACCGGCTGTCTCACCGTGCTGACCCTCGGCCTCTACCGGTTCTGGATGAAGACCCGGCTGCGCCGCTGGTACTGGTCGGCCACCCGCCCCGGCGGCACGCCGCTGGAATATGTCGGCGACCCCTATGAAAAGCTGCTCGGCTTCCTGATCGCGGTGGTGATCCTCGCCTTCTACATCGGGGTGGTGAACCTGGCGCTGATGTTTGTCAGCTTCTCGCTCTTTCAGCAGAATTACGCGGCCTATGCGCTCAGCTTCCTCGGAGTGATCCCGCTGTGGTTCTATGCCCGCTACCGGGCGCGGCGCTATGTGCTGGCCCGCACCCGCTGGCGCGGCGTGCGCTTCGGCATGGCGCCGGGCGCCTGGGGCTATGTCTGGCGGGCGATGATGCATTGGGCGATCACCCTGCTCAGCCTCGGCCTGCTCTGGCCGCGCATGACCTTCTGGCTCGAGAAATACCGCACCGACCGGACCTATTTCGGCAATGCGAGGCTGACCCAGGGCGGCCGCTGGACCATGCTCTACCGCGCCACCTGGCCGCTCCTTGCGGCGCTGCTGCTGGGCGGATTGGGCAGCGCGCTGGCGCTGGGGGCGGGCCGCGGCGAAGGATATACGCTGATCCTCGCCGCCTGGGGGCTGGCGGCCTATGGCTATGTATATTACCGGGTCGAGACCACCCGCCTGCTGGCCAACCACAAATCCGCCATGGGCCTTGCCCTGACCGCCCGACCAAAACCGTTTCGCATCCTGATGATCACCGTTCTGGGCACGCTCGCCACGGCGCTGGTGCTGGCGCTGCCGCTGGGGCTGCTGGGTTTCGGCGTGGCGCTGGTACAATTCGCCCAGACCGAGGTGATGCAGGAGTTCGGCGAGCTTGGGGCGCTGCTCGCGGCCCTGCCCCGGCCGCTGCTGGTGGCGCTGGGCGTGGCGCTCTATTTCGCGATCTTCCTGCTCTGGGCCACTTTCACCCATGCCTGGGTGACGATGCCCACCTGGCGCCATTACGCCACCACGCTGACGATCCACAACCCCGCCGCCCTGTCCCGGGTCTCGCAACGCGCGCGGGACGAGTTCCAGGAGGCCGAAGGCTTCGCCGAGGCGCTGGACCTGGGGGCCTCGATATGACCGTGGTCCGCATCGGCGCCGCGCCCGAGGCCTATGAGGCCACAGGCCTCTATTTCGATGGCGACACGGCGATCGGCGATCTCGCCCGGGTCACCGTCGACGAAGCCATCCGCGCGCTGAAGATCGCCCGCATCGGCGCCCCGCCCCTGCACTGGCCGCTCGACGCGCTGCGCCTGCTGCCCGATCAGGGCGGCGGCGACCTGGTGATCCTGCACCGCCGGGACGACCCGGTGGCCCGGCTGATCCTCGACGATGCGCTGCTGCTCGAACGCCTGCCCGACGTGCGCCGCCCGGCGCCGCTGGTCAACCGCGGCAGGCTCGCCGCCTGGGCCCTGGCGGCGGTCGCCTCGGTGGCGCTGATCGTCTTCGTGCTGGTGCCCGCCTTGGCCAACCAGATGGCAAACTTCATCCCGCCCGAAGGCGAACGCGCCCTCGGCGCCGCCACGCTCGAGCAGATCCGCGGCGCGCTGGATGAAACCGGCATGGGCCAGCCCGTCGCCTTCTGCGAAACCCCGCAGGGCCGGGCCGCGCTCGAGACGATCCGCAGCCGCCTCGCCCCCGGTCTGCCGGCCGGGCAAGAGATCTCGGTGCATGTGCTCGACCACGAGATGATCAACGCCTTCGTCCTGCCCGGCGGCTACGTGGTGTTCTTTCGCGGGCTGCTGCAAGCGGCGGAAAGCCCCGAAGAGGTCGCCGCCGTCTTTGCCCATGAGCTGGGCCATGTGGTCAGCCGCGATCCCACCCGCCACGCGCTGCGCTCGGCCGGATCGATCGGCGTGCTCGGCCTGCTGTTCGGCGATTTCGCCGGCGGCGCGCTGGTGCTCCTTCTCGCCGAACAGCTGATCGAGGCCAGCTACTCGCGCGAGGCCGAGGCTGCCGCCGATGCCTTCGCCCGCGATCTCCTGCTCGACACCGGCATCACGCCTGCCGCGCTCGGCAGCTTCTTCGACCGGCTGCGCAGGACCTATGGCGAGGCGGAGGGCTTTCTCGCCCATTTCACCTCGCATCCCGCGCTCTCCGAGCGCATCCTCGCCGCCGAGACCGACCTGCCGCCGGGCTTTGCCGCGCGCCCGGTCCTCGGCGATGCGGAATGGAGCGCGCTGCAAACCATCTGCAACTGAACCGCCGCACTGTCTTTCCTCTTGCCGAAAATACCCTCGGGGGGGGGCGCCGGAGGCGCCGGGGGCAGCGCCCCCACCGGCGCGCCGGCTGCCGCCCTAATACACCTTGGGCACGTAAAGCTCGTCCGGCAGCACCTGGCGCTCGTAGTCGGGGTTGTAGACCCGCTCCGGCAGGGTCACCTTCTCGGTCGGCACCTCCTCGTAGGGGATCTTCGACAGGATGTGCTCGATGCAGTTCAGCCGCTCGCGTTTCTTGTCGTTGCCCTCGACAATGTACCACGGCGCCTCGGGGATGTTGGTACGGGCGAACATCTCTTCCTTGGCCTTGGTGTATTGCTCCCAGCGGCGGCGGCTCTCGAGGTCCATCGGCGAGAGCTTCCATTGCTTCATCGGATCGTGGATCCGCATCAGGAAGCGCAGCTGCTGTTCCTGGTCGGTGATCGAGAACCAGTATTTCAGCAGGATCACCCCCGAGCGCACCAGCATGCGCTCGAATTCCGGCACGTCCTGAAAGAACTGCTCGACCTGGTCGTCGCTGGCAAAGCCCATCACCCGCTCCACCCCGGCGCGGTTGTACCACGAGCGGTCGAACATCACGATCTCGCCGCCGGCGGGCAGATGCGGCACATAGCGCTGGAAATACCATTGCGACTGCTCGCGCCGCGACGGCGCCGGCAGCGCCACCACCCGGGCGACCCGCGGGTTCAGCCGCTGGGTGATCCGCTTGATCACCCCGCCCTTGCCGGCGCTGTCGCGGCCTTCCATCAGGATGCAGACCTTGGCGCCGGTGTGCTGCACCCAGTCCTGCACCTTGATCAGCTCGGCCTGGAGCCGCAGCAGGTTGCGGAAATAGACCTCGCGGCCCAGCATCTCGGGGTGTTCGCGCAGGTAGATCTTGCGGATCTCGCGGCTCAGCATCGGCTCCGAGAACTCGATCTCGATATCCTCGTCCAGCGTGTCCTGAAGCTCCGCTTCAAGCCAGTCCAGCGCGCGGTCGTCATCTTCGGTCATGGGCGGCTCCAAGTCTGTCGTTTCGGCGGCTTTATCAGCCGGGTTTGACGCTTTCGTGTCAGCCCGCGCCGGGGCCGCGCCGGCGGGCGTCTCAGACCGGCAGCGCCGTGGTCTTGAACACGGTGCGCAGGGCGAAGCTCGACTGCATGCGCGCCACACCCGGGATGCGGGTGAGATATTGCCGATGGATGCGGGCGAAATCGTCGGTGTCCTCGACCACCAGCTTGAGGATGTAATCCGCCGTGCCCGCCATCAGATGGCATTCCAGCACATTGGGAATCCGCGCCACCGCGGTTTCGAACCCCTCGAGCAATTCGTCGGACTGCCCCGAAAGCGAGATCTCGACAAAGACCGTGGAAGGCAGCCCCAGCTTGCGCGGATCGAGCATCGCCACATAGTCGCGGATGATCCCCTCGTCCTCGAGCCGCTGCACCCGGCGGTGGCAGGCCGAGGCCGAGAGATTGATCCGCTCGGCCAGGTCGGCGTTGGACATGCGGCCGTGTTTCTGAAGCACGGTCAGGATTCGTCGGTCCGTCGGGTCCAACTGCATTCAGGCAAGTATCCTTCGATGAAATCTCCATATTACCGAAGGGTCTCCGAAAAATGCCCCGGAACCAAGGAAAAATGTCAATCACCTGCCCCCAGATCCGCGCCATGCTGACAGAAAATCCAACAGGGAGACCCCAAGATGAAGATCGGCTGCCCCAGCGAGATCAAACCCCAGGAATTCCGCGTCGGCCTGACGCCCAACGCGGCCCAGGAAGCCATATCGCATGGCCACGAGGTCATCGTCCAGAGCGGCGCCGGTGCCGGCGCGGGCTTTGAGGACGAAGCCTACAGCGCCGTGGGCGCCGGCATCGTCGACAGCGCCGAACAGGTCTTTGCCGAGGCCGAGATGATCGTCAAGGTCAAGGAGCCGCAGGCCGGCGAGCGCAAGATGCTGCGCGAGGGGCAGTTGCTGTTCACCTATCTGCACCTTGCCCCCGATCCCGAGCAGACCCGCGACCTGCTGGCCTCGGGTTGCACCGCGATTGCCTATGAAACGGTGACCGACGGCCGCGGCGGGCTGCCGCTGCTGGCGCCGATGTCCGAGGTGGCGGGCAAGCTGGCGCCGCAGGTCGGCGCCTGGACGCTGCAAAAGGCCAATGGCGGCCGCGGCGTCCTCATGGGCGGCGTGCCCGGCGTCGGCCCTGCGAAAGTGGCGGTGATCGGGGGCGGCGTCGTCGGCACCCATGCGGCCCGGGTGGCCGCCGGGATGGGCGCGGATGTCACCGTGCTCGACCGCTCGCTGCCGCGGATGCGCTATCTCGACGACGTCTTCGGCGGCACCTTCAAGACAATGTATGCCAGCGCCGGCAACACCGCCGAGATCGCCCGCGAGGCCGACATGGTGATCGGCGCGGTGCTGATCCCCGGGGCCGCCGCACCCAAGCTGATTTCGCGCGCGCAGCTCTCGGAGATGAAGCCCGGCGCGGCGCTGGTGGACGTGGCGATCGATCAGGGCGGCTGTTTCGAAACCTCGAAGGCCACCACCCACGCCGACCCGATCTACGAGGTCGACGGCATCATGCATTACTGTGTCGCCAACATGCCGGGCGCCGTCGCGCGCACGTCGACCATCGCGCTGGGCAATGCCACCATGCCCTTCATGCTGGCGCTGGCCGACAAGGGCTGGAAACGCGCCTGCGCCGAGGACGAGAACCTGCTCAACGGGCTGAACGTGCATGCCGGCAAGCTGACCTATGGCGCGGTGGGCCAGGCATTGGGCATCGAGGTGGCGGCACCGAGCACGCTGGTGAGCGCAGCCTAGGCGATGGCGGAGGGGGCTCTGCCCCCACCTTGCGGGCCCTCCGCGATATTTTCGAACAGAAGAAGGATCGGGGGGCGGCGCCGCGGCATGCCGGGTCTTTCCCCTGTCCCCCCTTTACGGTATCTCCCGGCCAAACCGATTGACTGACCGGAAGCGACGCACATGAAATTCACCCTGTCCTGGCTCAAGGATCATCTCGACACGCAGGCCTCGGTCGATGAGATCACCTATGCGCTCACCGATCTCGGCCTCGAGGTCGAGGAGGTCTCGAATCCGGCCGAGCGGCTGGCGGAATTCACCATCGGCAAGGTCGTCAGCGCCGAGAAACACCCCGATGCCGACAAGCTCAAGGTCTGCCAGGTGGCCACCGCCGAGGGCGAGACCCAGATCATCTGCGGCGCGCCCAACGCGCGCGAAGGCATCACCGTGGTGATCGCCAAGCCCGGTGTCTATGTGCCGGGCATCGACACCACCATCGGCGTGGGCAAGATCCGTGGCATCGAGAGCTACGGCATGATGTGTTCCGAACGCGAGATGGAGCTGTCGGAAGAGCATGAAGGCATTATCGAACTGCCTTCGGGAGAGGTCGGTCAAAGCTACACCGACTGGCTGGCCGAAAACGACCCGGCCAAGGTCGACCCGGTGATCGAGATCGCCATCACGCCCAACCGCCCCGACGCGCTTGGCGTGCACGGCATTGCCCGCGACCTGGCGGCGCGCGGGCTGGGCAAGCTGAAGACCCCCGACCGGCACCATGTCGAGAGCCAGTTCCCCTGCCCGATCGCCATCCGTATCGACGACGACACCCGCAAGGACGGCTGCGAGGTCTTTGCCGGCCGGCTGATCCGCAACATCGAAAACGGCCCCAGCCCGCAGTGGCTTCAGGACCGGCTGCGCGCCATCGGGCTGCGGCCGATCTCGAAGCTGGTCGATATCACCAATTTCTTCACCTATGACCGCAACCGGCCGCTGCACGTCTTTGACGCCGACAAGGTCAAAGGCAACCTCCGGGTGCACCGCACCCGGGGCGGCGAGTTGCTGACCGGGCTGGACGACAAGGAGTACACTTTCGCGGCAGGCCAGGTCGTGATCTCCGACGATCAGGGCGTCGAGAGCATCGGCGGCATCATGGGCGGGCTGGCCACCGGCTGCACGCTCGAGACGACCAATGTCTTTCTCGAGGCCGCGGTCTGGGATCACATCCAGATCGCCATGACCGGCCGCGCGCTCAAGATCAATTCCGACGCCCGCTATCGCAACGAACGCGGCATCGACCCGGCCTACAACATGCAGGCGCTGGAGGATGCGGCGCAGATGATCCTCGATCTCTGCGGCGGCGAAGCCTCGTCGATCGTGATGGCCGGAGAGGTGCCGAATGTGGCCCGCGCCTATGAGCTCGACCCGAAGCGGCTGCAATCGCTGGTCGGCATGGAGATCCCCGAGAGCGAGCAGCGCCAGATCCTGACCTCGCTGGGATTCCGGCTCGAAGGCAATACCGCGCAGGTGCCGTCCTGGCGCCCCGATGTGCTGGGCACCGCCGACCTGGTGGAAGAGGTGGCCCGTGTCGCCTCGCTGACCAAGCTGCCGGCGAAACCGCTGCCGCGCCCCTCCGAAGGCGTGCCGCGGCCGATCCTCTCGCCGATGCAAAAGCGCGAGGCGGCGGCGCGGCGCGGCACGGCGGCGCTGGGCTACAACGAATGCGTGACCTACAGCTTTATCGACGAGGCCTCGGCCCGGCTCTTTGGCGGCGGCGAGGATGCGACCCGGCTGGCCAACCCGATCTCGTCCGAGATGAGCCACATGCGCCCCGATCTTCTGCCCGGGCTGTTGCAGGCGGCGGCGCGCAATCAGGCGCGCGGCTTCATGGACATGGCACTGTTCGAGCTCGGCCATGTGTTCTCGGGCGGCGAACCCGGCGAACAGGGCACCCAGGTGGCGGGCCTGCTGGTCGGCCGCACCGGGCCCAAGGATGTGCATGGCGCGTCGCGAGCGGTGAATGTCTTTGACGCCAAGGCCGATGCAGAGGCGATCCTGGCGGCGATGGGCGCCCCGGCCAAGGCGCAGATCCGCCGCGACGGTCCGGGCTGGTGGCATCCGGGCCGCCACGGGGTGATCTGCCTCGGGCCCAAGAAGGTGCTGGGCATCTTCGGCGAGCTGCACCCCAGGGTGTTGCAGGCGATGGACGTGAAAGGCCCTGCGATGGCCTTCACCCTCTTCCCCGAAGATATCCCGCTGCCGCGCAAATCCGGCGCGACGCGTCAGGCGCTGGAGCTGAACGACCTGCAAGCGGTGGAACGCGATTTCGCCTTCGTGCTTGACGCGGATGTGGCGGCGCTCGACGTGGTCAACGCCGCCGGCGGCGCCGACAAGGCGCTGATCTCCGAGGTGCGGGTGTTCGACGAATTCATCGGCGGCTCGCTGGGCGAAGGCAAGAAGTCGCTGGCAATCACCGTGCGGCTGCAACCCTCGGAAAAGACGCTGACCGAGAAGGACATCGAGGCGGTGTCGTCCAAGGTTGTCGCCAAGGTCGAAAAGGCAACCGGCGGCGTGCTGCGGGGGTAGTTCGGCCGGGTCCCGGGCGGTGGGTTGCATACCCGCCGCATATCCCGGCCCGCGCTAACGCCTAAACCGCCTCCGCCTCCAACCACACGCCGCCCTCGGGCCGCAGGGTGATGATCATCACCGGCCCCGGGGTGCGCCCGTCGACCGGCGTGAACCGGAACCGCGACAACAGGGTCGCAAGGATGATCACCGCTTCCTGGATGGCGAAACTGGCGCCGATGCAGATCCGCGGACCGTCACCGAACGGCAGATAGGCATAGCGCGGCACCGCCTTGCGATCGGCAAAGCGCTCGGGGCGAAACGCGTCCGGCTCCCGCCACAGCAAGGCGTTGCGGTGCAGCGCATAGATCGGCACCATTACGGTATCCCCGGGCCGCACCTCGCGGCCGCAGAGCGTGTCGGCTTTCCGCGCGGTGCGCGAAATGATCCCGGCCGGCGGATATAGCCGCATCGCCTCGTCGACGATCTGCCGGACATAGGGCAGCTCTGCCACATCCTCGCCCCCCGCCGCGCGGCCCTGAAGCAGGGATTGCGCCTCAGCACGGGCGCGTTCCTGCACCTCCTGATCGAAGGCACAGAGATAGAGCGACCAGGAAAGCGCCAGCGCCGTAGTCTCATGGCCGGCAACAATGAAGGTCAGCAGGTTGTCGCGCAGCTCGGCCACCGACATCCGACGTTTGGTCTCGGGGTCCTCGCCGGCCAGCAGCAGGTCGAGCAGGTCGGGCACGCCGTCATGGCCGCGCGCCGCGCGGGCGTCGATCGCGCTGTCGGCGACGCTTTTCATCTGCCGCACCGCATTGCCCGAGAGCAGGCGCCCGGGGCGCGGCACCCAGTCGGGAAAGCCCAGCATGTCAAACAGGGAGATCTTGCCCGCAGCGGCGATGTAATCGTCAATCGCCCGGTGCACACCGGATTTGTCGAACACGCTGTCGCCGGAGAAGGTGACATCCGAGATCACATCGAAGGTGGTTGTCACCATCTCGTCATGCAGGTTCACCGCCCGGGGCCCGGCGGCGGAAATGCGGGCGCAGCAGCGTTCCGCCGCCGCCGTCATGATCGGCGCCAGGTTCATCACGTTGCGATGGGAAAACACCGGTGCCGCGGCGCGGCGCTGCCAGCGCCAATGCGCCCCCTCGGCAATGAACAGGGATTCGCCGATCGCCGGACGCAGGAGGTTCTTGGTCACCAGCGACTTGGGGTAATCGTCGAGCCGTTCCAGCAGCATCGCGCGGATCGCATCCGGATCCATCACCATGTGCCAGCGCGCCCCGGTCCTGCCCGAGACCATCGGCTGGGTCGTGGCAATTTTCGGTATGATGCTCAACAGGTTGCGCCGCGCGGCCGAAAGGCTCGCCAAGAGCCCGAGCGGGCGTGTGCCCAGTGGCACATGCACCGGCAGGCGCGGCGGCAGTGTGGTGTCCGGCATGGCGCTCTCTCCCTTGCCTACAAGATATAGGTGGCTGGCGGCCGCGTGCAATTGCGCCACCTTGTCCACTGGGCTAGGTAATGGCCTGCACGATCCAACCAAGGACCACTGCCCGATGCGCGCCCTGATTGCCCTCCTCGCCCTTGTCGCTCTTGTCTCCTGTGGCGATGGCCGCGATCTCGACGAAGCCCCGGCGCCGCTGGGCGATTTCAAGCTGGGGCATTCGATCGTCGTCGCGCCCAATCTGGTCAAGGGGCCGCTCTCGCGCGAGGCCAGCAAGGAGCAATGGATCGCTGCGATGGACGCGGCGGTCGAGGACCGGTTCCGCCGCTACGAGGGCGCCGACAAGAAGCTCTATCACTTCGGCATCTCGGTCGAGGGCTACGTGCTGGCCCAGGTCGGCGTGCCGCTGGTGCTGCAACCGAAATCGGTCCTGATCTTTCGCGTCACCGTCTGGGACGACGAAAAGGGCATCAAGCTGAACGAGGAGCCGCATGAGATCACCGTGCTCGAGGCGATCAGCGCCGAGACGGTGGCGGGCTCGGGCCTGACCCAGACCGCCGAACAGCAGATGGAGAACCTGGTGATCAAGGGCACCAAGCAGCTCGAGGTCTGGCTGGGGGTGCAACAGAAGCGCCACGGCTGGTTTACCCCCGAGGCGAGGGTCGAAAAAGCCGAAGACGGCAAGAACACCAACAAGGCGGCCGAACCGGTCAACTGACGCTTGATTTTCCTCTTCAAAGCCAATATCTCGCCCGCGATGTAGCAACGGGCCAAGTCCGGCCCCCCAGACCACGAGGCGCCAGAAGACATGGCAAAGGAAAAGTTTGAGCGTTCCAAACCGCACTGCAAC